>JAZLFL010000100.1:0-2001 GCA_045615825.1 Lachnospiraceae bacterium | reverse complement strand
GGTAAGTATGTAAGAGTTCCTTCGAGCTTAACATACAGGGAAGCTTTATCGCGCACAGTTATTTTCACTACTACTACAATGTTCGACACGAATAAGATAGATAAGTCGCTTATCCATATGCCACTTGTAGCCAGCGAAGATACAGCTACCTGGTGGAAGATACTTAGGACAGGAATTACGGCGTATGGTCTGGATGAAGTATTAGCCATATATAGAAGACCGGCCAAGAGCTTATCAAGTAATAAACTAGTCGCCATTAAGAGAATATGGCACCTTTACAGGAAGGTAGAGAGCCTGAATATATTTAGCTCGGCCTGGTATTTTACTGGTTGGGCAGTTAGAGCAACTATTAGAAGAGTATGAGTAATAGAGAGACAATTAAGCGTACAATTATATTATTGTGGAGCCTTCTTGGAATAGCATTATTAACTGGTATATATGCATATAACTGGTTTGAAGTTATGCTTACGAAGTATGTATGGACTATCCACCTGTTCTTCAAGGGGCATTTACTTCTTATATTCATTTATGGAGTGTTGTTATTCTTTTTCTGTAGTGTACTGGGTGGTCTTAAGATTGGTTACCTTAAGCCATGGGACGTTTTTCTGTCCTATATATTTGCCATTGTAATCGTGGATTTCATAAGCTATTTTCAGATAGCACTTATGGAGACAAGACTTTTTAGGTCACGACCTTTCTTTATAATGGCAGTTGTTCAGATAGCATTTTCTGGAATTTGGACCATAATTGGTAATAAGCTATACCGATTATTCTTCCCACCGCGTAAGCTGCTCTTTGTTCATGGTGATCACCCTACAGATGATATCCTGAATAAATTCAAAAGCCGTGCTGATAAGTATATCATTGCCAACGAGATACATATAGATACTGATGAAGAGATACTTAGAGCGGAGATGCTTAAGGAAGAATACAATGGTGTAATACTTTGGGATGTTCCAGCCAAGCTTCGTAACCGTAATCTTAAGTTCTTATATGCTCATAATGTCAGAGTATATACGATGCCTAAGATATCAGATGTAATTATCAAGGGTTCGGATTCACTTCATCTTTTTGATACACCAATTTTCTTAACCAGAGAATACAGTCTTAAGGTTGAGCAGAGATTTGCCAAGAGAATAATTGATATAGTTTGTGCTTTGATTCTGGCAATAGTAACATCACCGATAATGCTGATTACTGCGATTATCATTAAGTGCTATGATGGTGGGCCGGTACTGTACAAGCAGGTGAGATGCACAGCTAATGCCAGGGAATTCAAGATTATGAAGTTCCGTTCCATGCGTGTGGATGCAGAGAAGGATGGAGTTGCAAGACTGGCGACTAAGAATGATTCGAGAATTACCCCAATAGGTAAGTTTATCCGCGCAGTCAGAATAGATGAGCTACCTCAGCTATTTAATATCTTAATGGGTGATATGTCCTTCATAGGTCCACGACCAGAGAGACCGGAGATTATTAAGCAGTATATGGAGGATATGCCTGAGTTCGCATTCAGAATGAAGGTTAAGGCAGGACTTGCAGGTTATGCACAGGTGTATGGCAAGTATAATACAACGCCTTATGATAAGCTTAAGTTAGATCTAAGTTATATTGAGAATTACTCAGTATGGCTGGATATTAAGCTTATGCTGCTTACACTTAAGATTCTGTTCACACCTGAAGCCACGGAGGGTGTTGACAGTAATCAGACCACTGCGAAGAAGTAATATAATAGAGGAATAGTATGACCACTGATTATCGAAGTGAACGTGTTGATTTAAGGAAATTATGGACTCAGTTCATACATAGATTATGGATAATAATAGCAGCGACAATTGTCGGTGCTATTATTGGCGTCTTGGCGTATGTGATATATAGCAATGTACAGAATGGGAATACAGTCTATCAGATTAGGAATGACTACTACATTACCTTTGATTATGACGCATTCCCTAATGGTCCTGATTATTTCAATGCTTTTACCTGGGATGGATTCTTAAG
>JAZLFL010000099.1:0-13525 GCA_045615825.1 Lachnospiraceae bacterium | reverse complement strand
AAAAGATTCTGCGACTGTCTTAACTGTAGTCGATTTACCTGTTCCTGTAGCACCCGCAATGAGACCATGTCTGTTTGCCATCTTAGGATATATCACTACCTGCTTATCACCTGCGTTACCTATATACAACTCATTATTTCTATACATGCCTTACTCCCTCCTGTAAATCTTACCAAAAACCAAATAACTTCTTCTTAAAGCCTTCCATTATGAAGTCATAAGTACCATACTCGATGCCACATGCAAAAGTTGCATTCCATTTTTCCTTAATGGCATCTGCTATAACAGTCGCCTTATCCCCACCAGTCAGAAGAAGACCTGGGAAGAAGTAATATACCATCATAAAGTTAAGGTCTAATACCTTGCCTGAACCAACCCTGCCATTCTTGGCAAAGCCGTCATATATCTGCTTAACGAAACAGTCTGCCACCTCGGCTGCTGCTGCCGCCTCGTCCTCGCGACCCTCCAGTGCCCCTACCATCTCCTGATAGTAGTGTCCATACTTCTCACAGTATACCGGCATGTTAGCTTCATAGGCTGCCTTCTTGATCTTACCAACCAAGGCTTTTCTGTCATCAAACATGCTTACAACATTATCTAACATCTTAAGTCCTCCTTATAGGCGATGATTATAACTCTATCTTCTTATCCCGGTAGCTCTTAATAATGTATATACCCAAGACTAAGAGACCAACTGTCATCAGTGAATGGAACAAAAGTGCTGTGAAATTAATTCCAATATTCAGTGACAGAACATCAAGACTCATGGTCTTCATATTGATGGCCGCAAATACTATCATGAAGATGGCCATGAGAATAACACTTATTACAATTAACTTCCTTCTCTCAAGTATTACACCCGTCATAATGATACCGATGATAATCGCTGTGAACATTCCCATGTATTTGAAGCCATGGGAGCTGTCATAGAACATTGAATACATCACATCATTATTAACATTATAGGTCGCATTCAGTATGAGCCATATCATACCAAGCATTCTGTTATATAAAAGAGTGCTTATATCATAGATTAACTGAACCGGAATAAGTATAATACCCCAGATAAACAGAAGCTTCCTTACGTATGGCGAATGGAAGTACAGCTTAGTCATCCTGATAAGGCAGTACGCATATATTCCGGCAACCACTGCAAGCTTAATGAATGCAAGATAGTTCTGATAAGTACCCGCCTTAAAAGTATCTGCAGCACATACGTACCTGATTACCACCTTTAATGCGGCCTCGAAAATATTAAGCACTGACACACATAAAATGAACACACCCAGGATATGCTGACTGGTCTCCTCCTCCATCAGGATTCGTTTTTCAATTTTGCTAATAGAATCTGCCATCGCATCTCCTCTCAGTTAAATGAGATCTGCAATCTCGTATAACAGTCTCTCTGTTTTATCCCATCCGAGGCAAGGATCTGTAATTGACTTACCATAGCACCCTCCGCCTACCTTCTGGGCTCCGTCCTCTATATAGCTCTCTACCATGAATCCCTTAAGTAATGATGCAATTCTGTCATTCTGTCTGCTTGAATGCAGAACATCCTTAATGATTCTAGGCTGATCAAATGGATTCTTATTAGAATTAGCGTGGTTAGTATCAATAATTACGCCAGGATTAAGAAGCTCTCTCTCGTCATAGAAGTCACATAATCTTAAGAGATCCTCGTAATGGTAGTTAGGCTGTGACTGACCATGCTTATTAGTAGATCCTCTAAGTATTGCATGTGTATGCTCATTACCCTGAGAATGTACCTCCCAGCCTCTGTAGATGAATGTATGCGGATGCTGGGCTGCAAGTATTGCATTCATCATAACTGTATAATCACCCGATGTTGGATTCTTCATTCCAACAGGCACCTCAACACCACTTGCTACAAGTCTGTGCTGCTGGTTCTCAACTGATCTCGCTCCGACTGCTACATATCCTAATAAGTCATCCAGATACTGGTAGTTCTCTGGGTAAAGCATCTCATCTGCACAGGCAAATCCAGTCTCCGCAACAGCCCTCATATGCATATGTCTTGTAGCTGTAATGCCCTTGAACATATCAGGCTTTTCATTAGGATTAGGCTGGTGAAGCATTCCCTTGTATCCCTCGCCTGTAGTACGTGGCTTATTAGTATATATTCTTGGAACAATTAAAATCTTCTCCTTAAGGTCATCCTGAACCTTGCAGAGTCTGCTTATATAATCGATTACACTGTCTTCATTATCTGCAGAACAGGGTCCGATAATCATAAGTAATCTGTCGCTTGTTCCATTGAAAACTGACTTAATCTCAGCTCGTCTCTCCTCTACAATCTGGCCCATCTTGCCAGTCAAAGGGAACATCTCCTTAACTTCTGCAGGAATGGCAAGTCTCCTGTCCATATCCATATTCATATATCAATCACTCCTCTTTCACACCGGCCAGGCGTTCTGCTGCCTTAGTCGTTAATATCAATATCAATTCCAAGCTTCCTTATTCTGTCATAATAGTCTGGGAAGCTCTTGTTAACTGCGTGAGCATCTGTAACCTCACCACCAGTTAATGTAAGCATAGTCACAAGTGACATTACTATTCTATGGTCATTATGCCCGCAAAGCGCCTCTGTCGGAGTCTTAATCTCTCCTGCGTCGATATGTATGCTGTCCTCCTCCATCTGGCTGCTTATGCCAAATTTCTGAAGCTCTTCACACATAACCCTTCCTCTGTCACTCTCCTTAATGGCAAGTCTCTTCGTTCCTGTGAAATCGCCACCGTAATGAGTAGCAGCCACAACAAATAAGACCGGCCCAAGATCAGGACAGTTGGATATATCCAAGGAAGCACGACCCTCGCATAATCTCTTGAAATAATCAAGGTACACTCTGTCACCCTGCTCGGACTTCTCATCCAGTCCATTCACTGTGACATCGCCCTCAATTGTATTGAATACCTCTAAGAACGCTCCATTGGAAAAATCGCCTTCGACTGTAACATTGGCAGGACTATAGGTCTGTCCACCCTTTATAAAGAGTGTAGTTTCATCGGACCATACTATCTCCACACCAAACATTCTCAGCGCACCAATAGTCAAATCTATATATGATCTGCTGTCCACTGGTGGAATCAGACAGATTGTACTGTTCTCCTTTAAATTAGGAAGGGCAAATAATAATCCACTGATAAACTGACTGCTTATATTACCTGGAATAAAATAACTGCCTGCAGAAAGCACACCCTGTACAGTGATTCCTTCTTCATCCTTCCTGTAGAGAAGATCCTGATTATCAGCAATATTCTCATATACAGACATAGGTCTTGTCATAAGTGTCTCACTTCCAGTAAGAACACTTTCTTCTTCTCTTAACATGGCAAGTGGAACCATGAATCTTAATGTACTTCCACATTCCCTGCAGCTAAATCGAACCTTACCACCGGCAGAAATACCATTACCGTATATATGCAGTCTGTCACCATCCATTGTAACCTTCGCACCAAGTGCGCTGATACAGTCGATTGTTGCCAGAACATCCTCTGAATAATTAATATTATCAATTATGCTCTCACCCTTAGCCAGTGCTGCCGCAATCATATATCTGTGCGCCATGCTCTTGGAGGGTGGTGCCATTATAGAACCTTCAGCCCTTGATTTCCTTACAACTGCCTTCATATAAGTCCCCTAACCAAAGTTTTCCTTAAGGTAGTCCATGGCCTCAAGATATCCCTGCACGCCATGACCAGTTATAGTATTCACACAGGCCTTTCTTATATAGCTTACCTGTCTGAAATCTTCTCTCTTGGCAACATCCGAAATATGTACCTCTACTATTGGTACTCCAACTGCCTTAGCTGCATCTAAAATAGCAATGCTTGTATGAGTATATGCACCCGGATTAATAACAACGCCATCAATCTTACCAAAGCAGTCCTGAATATAATCAACCAGGTCGCCCTCATGATTGGACTGAAGTACATCCACCTCTACTCCCATCTCACCAGCATGGTTAGTAATCATATTAACAAGATCATCGTATGTTGTTCTTCCATATATATCTGGCTCTCTAATACCAAGCATGTTGATATTAGGTCCGTTAATTACTCTTATCTTCATAATTAAAGTCCACTTCTTCTCAGTATTTCTTCTGCGACGAGTGTAAGATCAACGCTTGCATCTACTACCTCATCACAGCATGCTTCATATATTGGCTTACGCACTTCATAAAGCTTAATTAACTTCTCTTTATTATTAGCTAATGGTCTGTCATCTGTAGGCTCGATATTCTCCATTGGTCTGTCAAGTAAGAATAATCTTCCGTTAGCCTTAAGCTCATAGACATTCTTATCTCTAAGTACTGCTCCACCACCTGTAGATATAATGACACCAGTGTCAGCAGTCAGACTCTTAATAACTTCGCTCTCAAGATCCCTGAAATATTCCTCACCGTACTTAGCGAAAATATCAGTAATCTCCATTCCTGCCTTCTCGACAATCATGGCATCCGTATCAATGAAAGGAATATGCAGTCTCTCCGATAATATATGGCCTACGCTGCTCTTACCACTTCCCGGCATACCTACAAGTACGATATTACCCTTCTGTGATTCCATATATCTGAAGATTGACTCCATTAGTCCATCAGGATAAGTAGTTTCAAAGAACAGCTCTGCAGCCTTTACAGCCTGTGCAACTAACATGAACAGTCCACCAGTTGCACTAATTCCCTTAAGTCTTGCATCTCTTACAAGCTTGGTATTAATAGGATTGTAGATGGCATCAACAACGCCTGACAGATTATCAAATCTGTCAATGTCGATTGGAACATTATCTATATTAGGATACATTCCTGCAGGAGTTGTATTGATAATACATTCTGCGTCAGTATGCTTATCATAAGCTTCCTCATAGGTAATGGCATCACCCTTACCAGATCTGCTGACTTTGATAATCTCCCTCGCTCCCAGATGATCAGCCACCGCTGTCGCTGTCTTGGCAGTACCGCCAGTACCTAAGATGAGGACCTTTTTCCCATCTAAGGATATTCCGGCATGTTCAATCATTGCCTTCATACCAAGATAATCTGTATTATATCCGGTCAGCACTCCGTCCCTGTTAACAATTGTATTAACCGCACCAATGGAAAGTGCTGCGTCAGCCACATGATCCAAAAGTGGAATAACATCCTGCTTGTAGGGAATCGTCACATTGATACCCTTGTACTCTCTGGATGTAATGAAATCCTCCAAATCGGCTGGTGCAATCTCCTTAATATCATAAGGATAGTCACCTATTTTATTATGAATCCCCTTGGAAAAGCTGTGCCCAAGGTGCTCTCCTATTAATCCGTACTGCACTTACTTCTCCCCTTTCACAGGTGTAAAATAATCTGTTCCAAATCTGCCACAGAGCACATCGTAAACACAAAGTGCTGCCATACTGTCAACAACCACCTTGGCTCTGTGAATGATTGCAGGATCATGACGACCCTCAATCTGAAGCTTGGAATCCGTACCTTCCATGAAGTTCACTGAATCCTGCTCCTTATAAATAGAAGGTGTTGGCTTAACTGCAAGCCTGAATGTAACAGGCATTCCGTTAGTTATACCACCATTGATACCACCGTTATTATTGGAAGTTGTAACTACCTTCTCACCATCCATTCTGAATGGATCATTGTATTCGCTGCCTCGCTTATCTACCATGTCAAAGCCTGCACCGAACTGAATTCCCTTAATAGCCGGAATGCTGAACATTGCATGTGCAAGCTGGCTCTCCAATGAGTCAAACCATGGCTCACCAACACCGGCTGGCATTCCAATAATGGCTGTCTCCAATACACCGCCAACGCTGTCGCCCGCCTCTGCTGCTGCCTCTGCTGCTGCCTTCATTCTATCGCCTGCTTCTCCATCAAGCACTGCAAAGCTCATAGTAGAAAGCGTCTTAATATCTTCTGCAAGGTTATCAAACTCTCTGTCAGCAATACCGTTTAATTCCTTAATATGAGAACCGATATATATTCCCTTCTCATTAAGAGCAGGGATCACAATGGCACCTGCTGCCACTATCGCTGCTGTTATTCGACCAGAGAAGTGACCACCACCCCTGTAATCCTCGTATCCATGATACTTACAATATGCTGTATAATCTGCGTGTCCTGGTCTGGCAATCGCTCTTGTCTTACTATAATCCTTACTATGCTGTGACGAATTAGGAATAATAATAGTAAGTGCTGTACCTGTAGTCCTTCCCTCGAAGGCTCCACTTACAATCTGATAAGGATCCGCTTCCTGTCTCGCAGTGGATATCTTGCCCGCAGGACGACGAAGGGTCAGCTGATTAGCTATGAACTCATCATCAATCTTAATACCAGGAGCAAGTCCGTCCAGTACCGCACCAATATATGCGCCATGGCTCTCTCCAAATAATGTAATTGACATATTGTTGCCGAATGTATTCTTCACGAGGTCTCCTTAATATATGTTACAATTCGTCTACTTCTGAATAATGTCCTAATACCTTTAAATGCTTGCAGTTACGCTTAAGACCTTCAATCATCGGTCCATAGATGGATGTATCATCACCCTCTGCCTCTGTATAGAAGTAGTAAGTCCACTTGTGTCCCTTAAGCGGTCTGCTTCTGATAACTCGCATGTTATATCCAAATATACCAAGGCTTGTAAGTATCTGGGAAAGCGCACCAGGTGTGTCTGGAACAGTGAACATCATAACAATGATATCCTTATCGGCATCCTCGTTTATAATGCTGGACATCTCCCTCTCTAATACTGCGAACTTGGTAGTATTATTTCTTGCCTCATTAACTGTATGCTCTAATATATCTAAGCCATACATCTCAGCTGTCTCTAAGCTTGCAATAGCTGCAACACTCTTATCGCCCTTGGTTGCTACCTGCTTGGCTGCTTCAGCTGTGTTAGTAGTAGCAATAGGATTAAATCTATGCTCCTGAATATAGAGATAACACTGGTCAAGAGCCTGCTGATGGCTGATAACTGTTCTGATATCTTCAATCTTAGCGCCCTTAACTCCCAAAAGGTTCTGTGCGATCGGTAATGAATATATACCTCTGATATGAAGATCACCTTCGAATATCAGATCCATTACCTGACCAACCTCACCGGCGTAGCTGTTCTCTATAGGTAAAACTGCGTAATCGCATTCTCCGTTTACAACCGAATTATATGCCGACCTAAAGCTGTGGAAAGCCACCCTCTGTCCTTCCGGGAAGATTCTGCCGGCCGCAATTGAAGCAAAAGCTCCCTCTATACCACAGAAAGCTATTTTAGGTCTTTTATTAACATTATTCACAATTCATTCTCCTTGCTACTTCGTTAAGTCAGTAGAAGTCTTTTTTCTCTTCCACATATCATCCCAGAGATACTGGGCAATGGCTGCAACAGGAATGGCAATCAGAATGCCTACCACTCCCATAATACGTCCACCTAATATAATCATAATAAGTATAAGTAATGGGGACACGCCAAGAGTCTCACCAAACAGCTTAGGCTTAATTATATATCCGTCTACAGTCTGAATAACTACTGTAAAAATCAGGAAAGCCAGTGCATACCATGGATTAATGAGAAGGAGCAGCAGTCCACCTATAACTGCACCAACTAATGGTCCAAATGTAGGTGCCAGATTAGTAACTCCTACAACGATTGAAATAAGTAAAACATATGGAAGTCTTCCTATAAGCATGAATACTGCATTACAGGCTCCAACGATAAATCCCTCAATAATATTACACTGAATATACTTAAGCAGAATGACATCCGCTCTCTGGTATACCTCTTCAAATCTCGCAAATTTCTTCTCCTTTAACATCCAGAGGAAGAATCGCTTGGACATCTCTTCAAGTCTGCTCTTATCCATCATGTAATATAAGGCCAGAATAAATGCTATAACGAGATTAGCAAAACCATTACCGATTATTGCAGACGTATTAGCTATATTACCAAGATTGCTTGTGACAAATTCTGATAATGAACTAATTATCGTAGAACTGATTGAAACACCTGCTAACATAGTACTAAGTCTTCCCGGAAGAAGTACCGAAGAAATACTACCTGAATTAGCATCAAGCTGTTCCAATGCATCTGACACATTATTAAACATGCTGCTGATGCTCTGAATAAGTGCAGGCGCAACACCCACAATAAGCAGCGCTACTATCGCCAGTACAGTAATGACGCCTAACACAACGGAAATATTCCGCTTAATCTTGTCATTTTTAACCTTAGCGAATATCTTAGCCTCGTAAAAACGGGCAACAGGGTCCATAAGATATGCAAGTATCAGTCCATAGAACAGTGGCTTGGCGATAGCCCATACCCAGTTTAATGCCCCTGCAAAAACGGTAATATTACTAAGGAACATATAAAGGCATACGCCAACACAGATTGCTACCGTATATGGAAACCAGTTCTGATTTTTCCAGTTATCCCAAAATTTCATAATCTACCTCACTCCTCAAAAAGAGGTGTTGAAAAATATCTCTCTGCAGTATCAGGGAGTACTGTAACTACAGTTTTACCCTTTCCAAGCTTTTTTGCAAGCTTTATGGCAGCCGCAACATTAGTACCGCTTGAGATACCACACATAAGGCCTTCTTCTCTGGCAAGTCTCTTGGCAGTATTTAAGGCCTCCTCGTCGGTAACTGTATATATCTCATCATATATCTCAAGGTTAAGAATGTCCGGTATAATACCATCTCCAATACCCATCTGAAGATGAGTACCAATTGTTCCACCCGCAAGTATTGCCGCATTTTCAGGCTCAACAGCCCAAATCTCCATATCAGGATACTGAGCCTTTAACACTTCGCCAATTCCTGTTATGGTTCCACCTGTTCCAATACCCGAACAGAATCCGTGGATTGGCTTGGCAACCTGCTCCATCATCTCTAACGCAGTATGCTTCTTATGGGCGAGTGTATTGTTCTCATTAGCGAACTGCTGTGGAACGAATACTTTAGGGTTCTTCTTAGCCATGCTTAATGCTGTCTGCAGGCATTCATCAATGCAGGCACCTATATCACCAGCATCATGTATAAGCTTAACCTCTGCGCCATAGTGTCTGACTAACTTTCTTCTCTCTTCACTTACAGAATCAGGCATTATGATAATTGTCCTGTATCCCTTAACGGCTCCAACGAGGGATAAACCAATACCCTGGTTACCACTTGTTGGTTCAACAATTATAGTGTCCTTATTAATAATCCCCTGCTTCTCAGCTTCCTCAATCATATTAAGAGCAGTTCTTGTCTTGATAGAACCGCCAACATTAAGTGCTTCGAACTTAACAAGAATTTCTGCACTATCTTCGTCAACCATATTATTAAGGCGGATCATTGGAGTATGTCCAACTGCCTCAAGTACATTGTTGTAAATCATATTAGTCTCCGCTTCATAACAAAAATAGGATGCACTATTCAAGTGCATCCTACATATTATACTTTATTACACGAAATTAGCCAAGCTATGACGTGTCTCAAATCGCCAATCTTTTGATTAGCCGAGCTGAGCAGCAACCTCTGCAGCGAAGTCCTCGTTCTTCTTCTCCATTCCCTCGCCTACCTCGAAACGAACGAACTTTGTAACAACGAGATCCTTGTTAACTGACTCAAGGTACTTAGCAACTGTCTGCTTACCGTCCTCAGCCTTAACGTATACCTGATCCATTAAGCTGATTTCCTTAAGCTGCTTAGAGATACGACCCTCTACTAAGCCACCGAAAATCTTATTAGCTACGATAGCTACCTTATCCTCCATACCAAGTGAAGCAAGTGCTGCCTTAGCTGCATCTGAAAGGAAGTTAGGAAGGTAATTCATATTGCTCTTCTTCTCTTCGTAGATAGCAACATCCTCTGCGCTCCATACACCGTTAACAGCCTTGTCAAGAAGACCCTGAAGTACTGGCTTTGGAAGTGAGAATGGATCATTGATAGCTGAATCAATTGTGATATCTCTTAAGTGAGCGATCTCATCATCTGAAATCTCTGCACGGCTTACATATGTTGGGTTCATAGCTGCAACCTGCATAGCTACGTTAGTAAGAGCTTCCTTAGCTGCATCATCACATGCACCATTAGCTGCTACTAATACACCAATCTTTCCACCACCGTGGATATAAGATACAACTGCATCGCCTTCAACCTTAACGAATCTTCTGAATGAAAGCTTCTCACCAATCTTAAGTGTCTTCTCAGCGATTGCATCCTTAAGACCATTCTCAAGTAATGTCTCAACGTTCTCACCGTTCTTACCACCGTTCATTCCTGAAGCAAGTGCTGTATCAGCAACTTCCTGAACGAACTCCTGGAATACTTCATTCTTAGCAACGAAGTCTGTCTCTGAGTTAACCTCAGCTACAACACCCTTGCCATCAGCAACAGCTACACGGCAGATACCCTCTGCTGCGATTCTGCTGGCCTTCTTCTCCATCTTAGCTGCACCAGACTTCTTTAATGCGTCTAATGCTGCATCCATATTACCATCGCACTCTGTAAGTGCCTTCTTACAGTCCATCATACCTGCGCCTGACATTTCACGCAGTTCCTTAACCATAGCTGCTGTAATATTAGCCATTGTATTTTCCTCCTTAGATAATTAACTATACAGTCCTGAATTATTCAGCATCTGCTCCTTCTTCGATATCTGTAGCCCCTGCCTCTACTGCCTCTGTGTAAACAGCCTCACCCTGGTTAGCCTCGATAACAGCATCTGCCATCTTACCAACGATAAGCTTTACAGCACGGATTGCATCGTCATTACCTGGGATGATGTAATCAAGATCATCTGGATCACAGTTTGTATCACCGATACCAATAAGTGTAATGCCAAGTG
Source organism: Lachnospiraceae bacterium (assembly GCA_045615825.1). Lineage (GTDB taxonomy): Bacteria > Bacillota > Clostridia > Lachnospirales > Lachnospiraceae > Colinaster. Next base: position 2,680 of record JAZLFL010000099.1, on the reverse strand, counting down.
CCTTAGCTTCCTTAACACAGATTGCTTCCTTCTTAGGATCTACTACGAAGATTGCATCTGGAACTCTTGTCATATCCTTGATACCACCGATGTTCTTCTCAAGCTTCTCCCACTCCTTCTTAATCTGGATAACTTCCTTCTTAGGGAGAACCTCAAATGTTCCATCCTCAGCCATCTTCTCGATTGCCTTAAGTCTAGCAATTCTTGTCTCGATAGTCTTGAGGTTAGTAAGCATACCACCAAGCCATCTCTCATTTACATAGTACATACCGCAACGCTCTGCCTCAGTCTTAACTGCATCCTGAGCCTGCTTCTTAGTACCAACGAAAAGAACTGTACCACCTTCATTAGCAACATCGAATACTGCCTTGTAAGCATCATCTACAAGACCTACTGTCTTCTGAAGATCGATGATGTGGATACCATTTCTCTCTGTGAAGATGAATGGAGCCATCTTAGGGTTCCATCTTCTTGTCTGGTGTCCGAAATGCACACCTGCCTCAAGTAACTGCTTCATTGAAATAACGCTCATTTTTTACCTCCATTTGGTTAATCTTCCGTATTTGTGAAAAGGATGAGCTCCTTACCCGTCCAAACACCTTAGGTGCACCCTGAACGAAATCCAAATACGTGCATATTTATACAACAGTGGATATTTTATCATAAATGAGAATCCGTAATCAAGCGTTTTTTCGTGATTTTATGCCATTTTTTCGGCCCTTTTTATTGTATTTTTTGTGAAATAATACTATAATAGTGCTACAACTTAGTATTTTTCTAAAAGGAGTAGCATATGTTTGACAGAATATTTGCCGATTATTTGCGTGAAGCAGGTAAATTATCGGAAGATAATCTCACTGAGATATTCTCTAATCAGGAACAGAGACGTGTAAGACTCGGCGTTATCGCAGTTTCCGAAAAACTTCTATCAATTGAACAGGTCGAAGAGATCAATCAGCTCCAGGCTATATATGATATGCGTTTTGGTGACATCGCAGTTCAGAAGGGCTATCTTACAGATGAGCAGGTTTCCAGACTCCTTGTTCTCCAGGGCAATGCATTCTTAGCATTTATGCAGTCTGTTGTTGATGGTAATTACATGACAATGGCTGATTTCAATGAATGCCTTGATAATTATCAGAAGAGCAACCACTTCACTCTTTCTAATATGGAAGACTTAAAGAGCTGTGATGCAGACCGTATAATTCCAATCTTTATATACGATCAGCCTGAACTCACTCAGAAGCTCTGCGGAATCATGATAAGAACAATGTCAAGACTCATCGACTACCGCATGTTCATTAAGACTCCAACAGTTTCTTCTACAGTTAACTATCCTGCTATCTGTGTACAGGAACTTAAGGGTGAGCACAATATAGTAACTGCTCTTTCAGGTGATATCGATGGTGCGCTTTTCGAAGCAGCTGTTGGATTCGCCGGCAAAGAGAATGTAACAGAGCCAGAGGATTGCCTCGATGCTCTCTGCGAATTGATCAACTGTGTTAACGGTTTATTAGCAACAGAGATGAGCAATCAGAATGTCGACATCGATATGGATGCTCCATTCGCCAATGGTACTTCAGGATCATTAAGAAGTGAGTCCATTCTCACATTACCAGTTGTTATATATGGTAAGCAGATGGCACTACATGTTATTCTTGATCAGAGCTACACAGTCTAGGAGGTACTAAAAATGGCAAAGATAATGATCGTTGATGATTCACGAATATTAAGAAAGATTTTAACAAATACTCTGACTGAAGCAGGTCATGAGGTAATAGCAGATGCTGGTAATGGTAAGGAAGCTCTTATGCTTCTTGAGAAGGTTCATCCAGATCTTATTACACTCGATATTACAATGCCAGTAATGGACGGATTAGAGGCTCTTAACGAGATTAAAGCAGCTTATCCAGACATCAAGGTTATTATGGTTAGTGCAGCTGGTCAGAAGAATAAGGTTATGGAGGCATTAAAGGGTGGCGCAAGCGATTTCCTTCAGAAGCCTTTCGAGCCAGAAGATGTTATCAACATCATCAGCAAGTTCGCATAAGAATATAAGTGATACTAATAAAGGACATGTAACCCAAAGTTACATGTCCTTTTTATTTACCTATTATAATAGGAAGTGAGTCGTGGGGATTGATGCGATTAGTCCTGCTTTGAAACTAAAAGCTTAGCTATCTCCTCGTCACTTGCTCCCTTTGGAATCTTATGAGTACCGGCAGCTATTCTTCTGTCATATCCATTAGCCATAAGATACTTATCATATTCACCTGCATTAGGTACAAGCCCTGCATCTGCAAGCTTTCTCGCTACAGTATCTGAACCATTACCCTTATCAACCACAATTGTAATGATATCACCTGTAGGCTCCGGCTTAACTTCTTCCTTAACGCTGGCTTCTTCAGACTTCTCTTCTTCAGATTCTGTAGTATCTGTTTCTGCTTCAGCGACTTCATCTGTCACAGCTTCTGTTTCAGTATCTTCATCTTCATCCGTAACAGCTTCTGCTTCTGCATCAGCGCCTTCAGCTGCCACTGCTTCATCAGCAGCTTCAGCTTCTTCCTCAATTACTTCCGGAACAGCTATCTCTGAAGGTTCTACTTCTGTAAATTCTCCTTCGTCAGGAGATTCAACCACATTAGTATTATCTGCAACAGCTGCATCAGATAATGTAAGC
>JAZLFL010000098.1:0-6316 GCA_045615825.1 Lachnospiraceae bacterium | reverse complement strand
TCTCTGTTCTCAAGACAGAACATTGATACCTTACCATCTGTACATCTAACGGCAGCTCTTGCACCATCAATTGCTACATTACCACCACCAACTACAACCACATCACCTGTAAGGTCGAAGCTTTCCTTAGTTGCTGTCTCTTTTAAGAACTCTACTGCTGTATAAGCGCCTGCAGCATCTTCACCCGGGATGCCAGGCTTTCTTCCTACAGAACATCCAATTGCAACATAGAAGCCCTTATAGCCTTCGCCTCTAAGCTCATCAAGAGTAATGTCCTTACCAACTTCTACGCCGCACTTAATCTCAACGCCAAGCTCCTTGATAACCTCGATCTCAGCCTCGATAAGATCCTTCTCAAGCTTGAATGAAGGAATACCATACATGAGCATTCCACCTGGTCTGTCATTTTTCTCGAAGATTGTTGGTCTGTAACCATTAAGCGCAAGGTAATAAGCACATGATAAACCTGCAGGACCTGCACCGATGATTGCAATCTTCTGCTTGAACTCACCCTTAAGTGATGGAATGACCTTCTTAGGTATGTAACGTGTCTCAGCCTTAAGATCCTGCTCAGCAATGAATCTCTTAACATTATCAATAGCTACAGCCTCGTCGATTGTACCTCTTGTACATGCATCCTCACATCTTCTGTTACAGATACGTCCACAGATAGCTGGAAGCGGATTATCCTTCTTAATAAGGGCTAATGCCTCTGCATACTTGCCCTCGTTAGCTTTCTTAAGGTAACCCTGAATAGCTATGTGAGCCGGACATGCTGTCTTACATGGAGCTGTACCTGTGTCATAACAGTTGATACGGTTAATATCTCTGTAGTTATGAACCCACATATGCTCTCCCCACTTCTGCTCTGATGGAAGTGGTGTCTTAGGATATGTGACCTCGCTACCATCCTTCTTGCAGAGCTTCTGACCGAGCTTAACTGCTCCTGCCGGGCAGAACTCAACGCACTTACCACATGCTACACACTTGCTCTTATCAACATGTGCAACATATGCTGAACGTGACATATTAGGTGTATTGAATAACTGTGATGTACGAAGCGCATAGCATACATTAACATTACAGTTACAAATAGCGAAAATCTTATCAGCACCATCAATATTGGTAATCTGGTGAACGAAACCATTCTCCTCAGCTATCTTGAAGATCTCAAGTGCCTCTTCCTTAGTGATATATACGCCGTCCTTCTGTGTCTCAACAACATAGTCAGCCATATCACCAACAGCTACACACCATCCATCTGGATCATCTGCGCAGCCTTCATCATGAGTAAGTCTTGATCTACGGCATGAACATGGGCTCTTCGCATACTTGCCCTCATACTTATCAAGCCAGTAAGATATCTTCTCAAGTCCGATTGCTGTCTGTTCCATTGAGATAGCTTCCTCTACAGGAATAACGTGCATACCGATTCCAGCTCCACCTTCTGGAACGAATGGTGTAACCTTCTCAAGTGGTAATCTTGTCATTCTCTCGAAGAATGTACCAGCTTCTGGATGCTCCTTCAAAAGGCCACCGTTCATATTAAAGAACTCTGCTGATCCTGGAACAAACATTGGCAGTACATACTGTTTAGTACGTGTCTCATTCTCGCAGTTATACTCGATGATACCCTTATTAGACATCTCTTTAAGAAGTGGCTCTAACTCTTCCTTAGATAATCCTGAAATCTTAAGAATCTCATCAAAAGTAAGTGGCTTACGCACTTCCATCTTAAGTGCAAGGTCAACTTCCTCATCTGTAAGAATAGCATCAAGCATGATGTACTCTGGTGAGTATCTGTCAACCTTACGAAGACCTAACTTCTCTGGAATTCTGTCTGTAACCTTCTTACCTAATTCAGCAACTCTAGGTCTAAAAGGTCTGCTCTCGTCTACCTCAAATTCTGGATAGACATAATCCGGATATAATTCCTTATCTAATTCTCTTCCCATATATTGATATTCCCTTTCAACAACATGTGGCTCCCTGGCCACAGCACTACTACGGCTTTAAGCCTGCCACATGGCAACCTGTTCCCTCAACCAGCCTGCCCATTCATCAATACCCTCTCCGGTCTTGGCACAGATTGGAATTACCTTCGCATTAGGATTCCTCATCTTAACGTATTCCTTACACTTCTCAAGGTCGAAATCGAAGTAAGGCATTACATCAATCTTGTTAACCAGAACCACATCACATATTGAGAACATCAGTGGATACTTAAGTGGTTTATCATGGCCCTCTGGAACTGAAAGAATCATTGCGTTCTTACTTGAGCCTGTATCAAACTCAGCTGGACAAACCAGATTCCCCACGTTCTCTAAGATTGCAAGATCTAATTCCCCGGTCTCCAATCCTTCAAGTCCCTGTCTGGTCATTGCAGCATCAAGATGGCACATGCCACCTGTGTGAAGCTGAATTGCCTTAACCCCTGTTGTTGCAATCTTAACTGCATCAACATCCGAATCAATGTCAGCCTCCATTACGCCGATTTTGAGCTCATCCTTTAGCGCTTCAATCGTTCTCATAAGAGTTGTCGTCTTACCAGAACCTGGCGAGGACATAAGGTTCAATAAGAAGAGCTTTTTCTCTTTATTCTCAGCTCTTAGCTTATCGGCCATAGCATCATTATCAGCGAAAACACTCTGCTTAATTTCAAGTATTCTTACATCGCCCATATTAGCCTTAAACCCCCTTTTTTACACGGTTTTCTAGTACTTATATTCTATCATTTGAGGGCCTTTTTAACCACGGTAAACTATTCGCAAAACTGCACCCTGTAACGCCATTAAATGCGTTATTTTCAGGAAACTTGTTTTTGCAAAATATTTTCTGCACATTTGATGATATTTATTTCTGCTCTCCACCGGCGTCATAATGGTGGATATGTGGGTAACTGTCTTAATATGTGGCTGTGTATAAGTTGCTGTGGTGCAATCTTATGCATGGCCACATGACAGTTATCCACATACCCACCATTCCGATGATGAAAAGGAGCCTTCGGCAATAGAGAATATATGTTTTTGGGTTCTTTCTATCGCTATAAGCAGGCCGCGAGGGTATATGGCAACTTTATGTCTCAAATACCCTCTTGGCTTCTTTTTTACGGGTATATATGATTTTTTTATTTCAAATACCCTCTTGGTTTCTTTTTTACGGGTATATATGATTTTTTTATTTCAAATACCCTCGCGGTTTCTTTTTCTCGGGTATATATGATTTTTTTTATTTCAAATACCCTCGCGGTTTCTTTTTCTCGGGTATATGAAAGGTTATTTGTTTTAAATACCCTAATATTGCTAGCTACAGCGGGTATTTCATTCAATTAATTTCTATATACCCGTGCCAGCGCTTCAACATGGGTATTTCATACAATTATTCTCTATATACCCGAGTTAAATTTTTAACGAGGGTATTTCAGCAAGATATTCTTTATATACCCACGCCGTCAGCTCGATAAGGGTATTTTAACCAGTTATTTTCTATATACCCACACCGGCAGCCAGACACGGGTATTGGGGCGGATATCCCGGCCTCACGCTATGGCAAGCGTACAATGAGCACACTGCAAGCGTACGCGACGGAGCAAAATGGCACAGCAGCGCTCGTCATGGCACAAAAAAACGCCTCCACCGAAGTGGAGGCGCATACCTGCTAAAACACTTTTTAGATGTCATCCTTAACGATAAGCTTGACATCCTTCTCAAGTAAGATTTTCTCAGCTGTAGCCACATCATCAACTCTGAATACTACATAAGCACCAAGATCCTTAGCTGTGAATGCATATGAATACTCAACATTAATCTTAGCTTCATCGAATACCTTTAATACCTCGCATAAAGCTCCTGCGTTGTCATCCATCTTAACTGCAATAACATCATTAGTCTTGCAGATAGTGTTCTCTCCAAGTACTGACTTAGCCTTATTAGTATCAGATACGATAAGTCTTAAGATACCGAAGTCTCTTGACTCAGCGATGCTAAGTGCACGAATATCGATTCCTGCCTCAGAAATTGTCTTAACTGCCTCTGATAACTGACCCTGCTTATTCTCTAAAAAAACTGAAAGCTGCTTAATTGCCATACTAATATCCCCCTATGAATTAATCATGAAGCTTACGATTATCAATTACACGTACTGCCTTGCCTTCGCTACGAACAATTGACTTAGGAGCAACAAGGTGAACCTTAGGTCCAATTCCTAACATAGTACGCATAGCTCCCTCGAGTGCCTTCTCCATTGCTTCAATATCAGATACCTTATCAGACATCTGCTCTGGAGCAAGCTCGATATTAATATCAAGTGTATCAGTGTTGTTCTTACGATCAACAAGAATCTGATAGTTAGGTGTATAGCCTTCGTTAAGAAGTACTGTCTCAATCTGGCTTGGGAATACATTAACACCACGGATGATAAGCATATCATCACTTCTTCCCATTGGCTTAGACATCTTAACATGTGTTCTACCACATGAGCACTTCTTTCTTGAAAGAACACAGATATCTCTTGTTCTGTATCTTAAGAGTGGGAATGCTTCCTTATCAAGGGCTGTGAATACAAGCTCACCCTTCTCACCCTCTGGAAGAACCTCTCCTGTATCTGGATCAATAATCTCAGCGTAGAAATGATCTTCGTTAATGTGCATACCTGTCTGCTCTTCACACTCGAATGAAACACCAGGACCACTTGTCTCTGTAAGACCATAAATATCATAAGCCTTAATACCAAGACTCTTCTGGATACTCTGTCTCATCTCTTCTGTCCAAGGCTCTGCACCGAAGATACCAGCCTTAAGCTTATTATCCTCTGGCTTGTAACCCTTCTCAGCAAGTGTCTCACCGATAAATGCTGCATATGAAGGTGTACAGCAGATGATTGTAGAACCAAGATCCATCATGAACTGAATCTGTCTGTCTGTATTACCTGAAGACATTGGAAGTGTAAGACAACCAACCTTATGAGAACCACCGTTAAGACCAGGACCACCTGTAAAGAGTCCGTAGCCATAACATACCTGACATACATCATCCTTAGTTCCACCAACAGCTACAATTGCTCTTGCACAGCACTCTTCCCAAAGGTCGATATCATGCTGAGTATAGAATGCAACAACTCTCTTACCTGTTGTACCTGATGTAGACTGAATTCTTACACAATCCTTTAAGTCCTTACCAAGTAATCCGTATGGATATGCGTCTCTTAAATCTGCTTTAGTTAAGAATGGAAGCTTCTTGATATCATCAATTGTCTTGATATCTTCTGGCTTAACACCCTTCTCGTCCATGAGGTTCCTGTAATATTCTACATTCTCATAAACATGCTTAACCTGCTTCTGAATCTTTTCATTCTGGATTGCGATAATCTGCTCTCTGGACGCAGTCTCAATCTCTGGCTGGTAGTAATTTCCCATTTTGCTTACCCTTTCCTTTTGCATTACATTAGTGGTTATATCCAAGCTCGAAAGCTTTAATATTGATGTCAACAAACTGTGGCTTAACAGTATTCTTAATAGCCTCAATCCACTTGTCGTAGGCGATATCGAAGTACTTAGCAAGTCTTCCCATAAGAACAATATTGGCTGACTTAACATTGCCTGCTTCTTCAGCAAGTGCTAATGCATCGAACTCATCAACGAATAATCCCTTACCCTTAAGCTCATCCAATACCCCGTCTGGATAAGTAGCTGCACCAATGATAACTGGCATAGGATCGATGGACTGCGAATTAACGATAATCTTGCCATCCTTCTTAAGACACTTCGCATATCTGGCTGCCTCAATCTTCTCAAATGAGATGATGTAGTCAGCCTCACCATCAGCGATAATAGGTGAATATACCTTATCACCGAATCTTACATATGTAACAACGGAACCACCTCTCTGGCTCATTCCGTGAACTTCACTAACCTTAACGTCGAATCCCTCATCTGTAAGCAGAACTCCTAAAAGCTTACTTGCAAGAAGGCTTCCCTGACCGCCGACGCCTACGATCATTACATTCTTAGTCTCCATATATTAATTCTCCTCGATAGCATTAAGCTTACAAAGCTGTGTACATACACCACAGCCAACACACTGTGTATAGTCTACTTCTGCCTTGCCATTCTTGCTTGAGATTGCCGGGCATCCAAGCTTAAGACACATCTTACAGCCTACACACTTCTCACTGTTAACCTTAACTGGTGGCTTAGCCTTAACATACTTAAGTAACATACAAGGACGTCTTGATATAATAACTGATGGCTCATCAACAGCAAGCTCCTCAAGTACAGCCTCTTCAGCCTCCTTAAGGTTATATGGATCAACCACTCTTA
>JAZLFL010000097.1:0-6617 GCA_045615825.1 Lachnospiraceae bacterium | reverse complement strand
TGTTAAATCTGCGGGATTTTGCTAACATTATCGTATTGATATGATACAGGAGATAAAGATGAACGGGAAAGTTAAGATAATTCCACTTGGAGGCTTTGATAAGATAGGAATGAATATGACGGCAATCGAGAGTGATGACTCAATTATTGTCATTGACTGTGGTGCGTCGTTTATGGACTCGATGAAGTATGGAATTGACACATCAATTCCTAATGTCAGTTACCTTGAGCAGAATGCAGACAAGGTTAAGGGCATTATAGTAACGCATGGCCATGAGGATCATATTGGTGCTCTTCCGTTCGTAATTCCATCATTGGATGTACCTATATATGGTACTCCGCTTACTATCGCGCTTGTGGAGAGAAAGCTTAAGGACAATAATGTCAAAAAGGCCAGAACTAAGGTCATCAAAGCCGGTAATACTATTACCCTTGGAGAGTTCAGAATCGAATTCATCAGATCCAATCACAGTATCCCGGATTCAGTAATGTTAGCTGTTTATACATCTGCAGGGGTGATAGTTTATACGGGTGATTTTAAAATTGACTATACACCTGTTAATGGAGAATCGGCAGATATTAAGAGACTTGGAATGCTTGGCTATAAAGGAGTTCTGGCAGTTTTGCCTGATAGTACTAATGCAGATATTAGCGGGGTATCCAAATCAGAGCGTGAAGTAGCCGCGACCATGGAGGTATTATTTGATAAATGTAGACATGGTAGAATATTCGTTACTGTTTTTTCGTCCAATGTTGATCGTATAGGGCAGATTATCTATTTAGCCAAGGAACATAATAGAAAGGTTGTCCTTCAGGGAAAACTAATGCTGCGTATTCTTGAGGAAGCAGGAAGACTTGGTATCGCAGAATTTCCAAAGGATAATTTGATTGAGCTCGAAGATATCGGAAGATATCGTGATAACGAACTTATTTTCATTACCACCGGTAATCACGGCGAAGCTTTTTCTTATCTGGCGGATATTGCAGAGGATATGAATGATTTTGTCCAAATCAAAAAGGGGGACAATATTATTTTCAGTTCTGTAGCCATTTCAGGATATAATGCTCTTTTTAACAGCGTTGTTAATAAGCTTAGTGAGAAGGGGGCCAATCTTTACTATCAGGATGTGCATGCAACAGGACATGCGTGTGCTGATGAGATAAGGCTTATTTATAGTCTTTTGTCTCCAAAGTATGTAATACCGGCTCATGGAGAGTACAAGCTTCGTAAGGCAGCAGGTGATCTGGCCAGGGAAACCGGGGTATCAGATGAAAATGTGCTTATAATTAATAATGGAGATGTGCTTGAAATAGGTCCTGAAAGTGCGGCTGTAACAGGTAGCATTGAACACGGAGAGAAGTTCGTAGATGGTCTTTTTGTGAGTGAAGATGGTAATGCTGTTATGGAACTTAGACATCGTATGTCAGAGGCAGGTATTGTATTTGTCACAGCGTGCTTTGACTCTAAGTCCAATCTTATGACTGCACCACCGAATTGTACTTTGGTTGGAGTGTGTAGTGACTCGCAGAAGGCGGAGCTTTTAGAGTTCATTAATGATGGGACAATGCGCTTTATTAGTGAATGCAGATCGAAAGATATGCCTGCCAACAGAATGAGGTCTGTCATAAGGCAGAATCTTAAGGAAATAATAAGAAATAGATATAACATTTCGCCACTAATTGTGGTAGACTTAAGAAGTACTATTTCATAAATAAAACAAGATGTTGTTTGGTTACAGCTGAGAGGTTAATGCTTTTAAGGTACTGTAGTGGCTCGGATATATGTGATTATCTGAGGGCTGCGGGCTATGAAAAGAAATGTGAAGGGCGACAGAATAAAGATACCATTTTATGGTGTTTTTATTCTGTCGCCCTTTTTTGTGAGGAAAACAATGATTAAGAACTATATTAAGATTGCACGTCCGGATCACTGGGTTAAAAATGCGTTCATTCTTCCTGGAGTTGTTATTGCCTTCCTGCTTGCAGGTTCAAGGACTTTGGACAACTTTGCGTTTAATATTTTTGCAGGCTTTTTTGCGACATGCTTTATTGCATCAGCCAACTATGTTATTAACGAATGGCTGGATGCAGAATTTGATAAATATCACCCTGTAAAGAAGAACAGGCCGGTTGTCAGCAGTAGTCTTAAGGGTGGATATGTTTATCTGGAATATGCTGCTCTGGCTATCCTTGGAATTGGATTATCTCTTATGGTTAATAAATGGTTCCTGATCTGCGAACTGTGGCTTCTTGTTATGGGAATTCTTTATAATGTGAAGCCTGTTAGAACCAAGGATATTCCTTATATTGATGTCCTTTCTGAATCTGTTAATAATCTCATCCGTTTTCTGATTGGATGGTATATGATTACTGATAGTTATTTCCCTCCGGTAAGTATTCTGTTTGGATACTGGATGACGGGAGCGTTCCTCATGGGAACTAAGCGCTTCGCTGAGTATAGGATGATTGGTGATCCTGAGGTTGCAGGACTGTATAGAAAGTCCTTCAAATATTATGAAGAGAAGACTCTGCTTGCATCCTCATTCTTCTATGGAATATGTGCGACCTTTTTCATTGGTGTATTTCTTGCTAAATACAAGATAGAATTTATATTCACAATTCCGTTTATGTTCCTGCTTTTTGCATACTACATGATGCTTGCCTTTGATGAGGATTCTGTTGTGCAGAAGCCCGAGAAGCTCTATAAGAGCAGGATACTCATTATTCTTGTGATTATAACTGCAGTAGTATTTGTTGTTATGTATAATGTGGATATTGAGTGGCTTCAGTCTTTTAAAATCGCGCATTTAATTGAGATTCCGGAGGGTAATCTATGGAATTAGAAAATCTATTTGCGAAGTATGAGCTGTTTATAATCGATATGGACGGTACGCTGTATTATCAGTCAAAACTTCGTAAGAAAATGCTTGCTCTTATGTTAAAAGATTTATTTAATAACAGGCATTTTTTTAGCGAAATTTATGCAGTATATAGATTCAGACATCTTAGGGAAGAGTTGGCAGGCGGAGCGTATAATGACAGTGGTTTGTATACACAGATAGCGGTTAAGTCGCCATCGTTTTTTAGACTGACTGCCGATGCTGTAGGCGCTGCTATTGATAGGTGGATATATAAACTGCCACTTAACTGTTTGAGATCATGTCAGGATGAGAGATTAATCAGGATGATTAAATCAGCCGCAACGGCTGGTAAGAGAATATATATTTATTCTGATTATCCAGTAGAGGAGAAGGCAAAGGCTCTGGGACTTACCGTTGCGGGAGTGCGATTCCTGGATGCGTCAAATACTGAGGTTAATGCTTACAAACCAAGTCCGGCCGGCATAGAGTATATCCTTAATAAGACAGGAGTCTCTAAAGCTTCTTCTGTTATGATTGGTGACAGAGATGATAGGGACGGCCTTGCTGCACATGAAGCAGGAATTGATGCCTGCATACTTGGTAAAACTGCAAATAAGAGGTATAACAATGGCTAAAGCATTTATTAAAAGGAGATGGTACTGGATTCTTACAGTGCTTATCCTTCTTTTAGAACTGTTCGTGTTTTTAGTAGCTGGAGAGCAGCATACATATATTGGAATTCATGATAATCTTGACATTCATATCGCTGATTATAAGCTTTTGAGGGATAACCATGCCTTCTTTGCTCAGAGGACTAATGTGCCGCTTCTTGGTGGTATTACAAGGGATTTCCTTCTGTCAGAGTTTTATTTATATTCGATTATTCATGCAATTCTGCCAACCTTCATGGCCTATATGGCAGGATATTTTCTGAAGATTTTAATGGCCCTTGGTGGTGGATATCTTCTGGGCAGGGATATTCTTAAGGAGAACTTTGATGATGCAGAATGGATTGTAGTTTTGGGCAGTCTTATATATGGTCTGCTACCATTGTACCCGGCATTTTCGTTTTCATTTGCCTCCATGCCTCTGCTCGTCTATATAGTAAGAAGGCTTGAGAGGAATGAAGGAAAAAGATACTATCTGTACATTTTCCTATATCCGCTGGTTTCCTATTTCACTTTCTTTGGACCATTTATATGTGGCTACATCGCGGTATATTTTATCTATCGCTCAATAAAGAATAAGAGAATTGCATGGAATCTTTTATCTGGAATTATACTGCTTGGAACTGGATATATTTTAATTGAATATAGATTATTCAGACTGATTTTTATGTCAGGACAGCCTACCATCAGAGACACTATGGTATTTAATAACAGTGATGCATTGGGCGTGCTTAAGCTTGGCTTTGATGGATTTATAAATAACATGTTTCATTGCAATGATCTGCACAAATATGTTGTACTGCCCATTGTTCTTATAGCGCTTGCTGTTATTAATTATGGGTATATCAGTTCGAAGAATTATAATTTAATCCTCAAGGACTGCGTTAACCTTGTGTTTGCGTTTATCGTGTTTAACAGTGTTATTTACGGACTTCAGGAATGTGAACTTTTCAGGGAGACCTTCTATAAGCTTATTCCTCCTCTCAAGGGGTGGCAGTTGGATAGAACCATTTTCTTCAACCCGTTCCTGTGGTATCTGGAAGTTGTTCTTATCGCCATTAGAGCGCTGAAATCGCGACTTAAGTTCCTTGCGCCGGCAATAGTTGGAATAACCCTGCTTGTGGTTATGGGCACCCAGTCGCTTTATAATGACTTCTATAACACAGTCTATGTTAATGCTTTCCGCATTGTTAAGGGAAAAGAATCCGAGACTTTGTCTTATGGCGAATTTTTCTCTACTAAGCTTTTTGATGAGATTAAAGAGGATATTGATTATAATGGAGAATATTCTGTAGCTTATGGTTATCATCCCGCTGTGCTGAATTATAATGGCATTTCAACTCTTGACGGATGCTTAAGCCATTATTATCAGTCATACAAGGAAGAGTTTAGGAAGGTAATTGCTCCAGCCCTGGAAGAATCCGAAGTAGCAAGGGAGTATTACGACGGCTGGGGTGGAAGAGCGTATGTCTTCTCACCAACAACTGAATCCGTGTGGCTCCCGGAGCGAAGCAAGAATGTAGCCGATAACAGACTTGTAATTGATACTGAAGCATTTATGAATCTCGGTGGTCACTATGTATTCTCCAGAGTTGAGATTGATAATGCCGATGAGCTGGGACTTAAGCTTATTAACTCCTATTCAGAAGAATCCAGCCCGTATACGATATGGGTATATAGTGTTTGATTTTAATCCCTGCAGATTAATATAATCTGCAGGGATTTTTGTGTTATAATATTGAATTGGATTATTATAATTTGGCGAGAGGTATTAACTATGAGCTGGGAAGTAAATGTACGTAAAGTTGTGCCATATGTTCCAGGTGAACAGCCTAAGACTAAGGTGATTAAACTCAATACTAACGAGAATCCATATCCACCTTCACCTAAGGTTACAGAGGCACTTAAGAACTTTGATATAGATGAACTTAGATTATATCCGGATGTTAACGCAGGAGAGCTTGGAACTAAGCTTGCTGAGGTTTATAAGGTTTCAGAAGATCAGGTATTTGTTGGTGTTGGAAGCGATGATGTACTTGCGGTAGCTTTCTTAACCTTCTTTGCTGGCAGTAAGCCGATCCTATTCCCTGATATCACATATTCCTTCTATGATGTATGGGCTGACCTCTATAACATACCTTATAAGATGATTCCGCTTAATGATGAATTCAGAATCATTAAGGAGGATTATCTGACAGAGAACGGTGGTATCGTGATTCCTAATCCTAACGCTCCAACCGGTGTTGAGAAGAGTGTTGAAGATCTGGAGTTCATCGTTAAGAATAATCCGGATTCAGTTGTAATCATTGACGAAGCATATGTGGACTTTGGTGCCAGCACAATGCTTCCATTAATTGATAAATACGAGAATCTCTTAGTTGTCCAGACTTTTTCCAAGTCAAGATCAATGGCCGGTGCAAGAATCGGAATGGCCTTCGGCTCTAAGAAACTGATTAAGTATATGAATGATGTGAAGTTCTCGATTAACTCATATACGATGAACAGACTTACAGTGGCAGCAGGCGAGGCAATGCTTGAGGATCAGGCATATTTCGAGGAGACCTGTAAGAAGGTTATTGCCACAAGAGAGCGTGTGAAGGGTGAGCTTACAGAGCTTGGGTTCACATTCCCGGACAGCAGGAGTAACTTTATCTTTGCATCGCATAAGTCGGTTCCTGCCAAGGAGATATTCGATGCTGCAAAGCTTGCTGGAATCTATGTCAGATGGTGGAACAAGGACAGAATTAGTAACCACCTTCGTATCTCGATTGGAACGGATGAAGAGATGGATGCGTTTATCGCATTCCTTAAGGACTTTTTAGGCTAGACTGGCGCCTTTTGTCAGGTTGAATTATGGAAAGCTACAGTGATTTCGCCTATGTGTATGACACCTTCATGGATAACACTCCCTATGAAAAATGGTGCGACTACATAGAGAAGACATTAACTGAATACAATGTACCCAAGGAGCTGGTTGTCGATCTGGGATGTGGCACTGGTGTGCTGACAAGAATGCTTGCCGGGCGTGGCTACAACATGATTGGTATTGATAATTCCTGGGAAATGCTTACTATAGCCAGGGAAGCTGA
>JAZLFL010000096.1:0-10159 GCA_045615825.1 Lachnospiraceae bacterium | reverse complement strand
AGTTGTAGAATCTTCTTATTAAAGGAAGTCCCTCTTCCTTATCCTCATCTGCAAGCGTAACTGTAACAGTTCCGTAATTAGATAACTTAACACCTGATGCTACAAGCGCTTTATACATTGCTCTGTGAAGTGTATTGTCATATCCAATGGCTTCACCTGTTGACTTCATCTCTGGTGAAAGGTAAGCATCCATACCATGTAACTTGCTGAATGAGAATGCAGGTGCCTTAACATACCATCTTGTCTTCTCAGAAGGATAATATGCGATATCCTTATCAGGATATTCATCAATGTCAAAGCCAAGCTTATCAAGCTCCTCCTT
The DNA here is from genome assembly GCA_045615825.1 of Lachnospiraceae bacterium. GTDB lineage: Bacteria > Bacillota > Clostridia > Lachnospirales > Lachnospiraceae > Colinaster. The sequence goes on along the minus strand of JAZLFL010000096.1, from coordinate 9,837 downwards.
AAGAGTCGAACCAAGCATAACCATCGTAGCCATATCAGCTAAGCTGTAGCCTGTCGACTTGGATAAGAATGGAACTGTACGTGAGGATCTTGGATTAACCTCAATGATATATACATTGTCCTCTTCATCAACAATGAACTGGATATTGAAAAGTCCGATGATTCCAATTCCCAGGCCAAGTCTCTTAGTATAATCAAGAATAACCTTCTTAACACCATCTGAGATACTGTAGGTTGGATATACGCTTATTGAATCACCAGAATGTACTCCCGTTCTCTCAACAAGCTCCATGATACCTGGTGCGAATACATCCTTGCCGTCGCAGATAGCATCAATCTCAACCTCTTTACCACGAATATACTTATCAACCAGTACCGGCTTATCTATATCAACCTCAACGGCCGTCTTAAGATAATGCTCCATATCCTGAGCCTTACTTACAATCTGCATTGCACGTCCGCCAAGTACGAAGCTTGGACGAACAAGCACTGGGAATCCAATCTCCTCCGCTGCCTTAAGTCCTTCCTCAATACTTGTCACTGCTCTTCCCTTAGGCTGTGGTATCTGAAGCTCCTTTAAAAGCTTTTCAAATGCGTCCCTGTTCTCAGCCTTCTCAATAGCCTCACAGTCTGTACCGATAATCTTAACGCCAAGCTCTGCTAGCGGTGCTGCAAGGTTAACAGCTGTCTGACCACCAAGCGAGGTGATAACACCTTCTGGTTTCTCAAGCTCCAAGATATTCATTACATCCTCTACACACAGTGGCTCGAAATAGAGCTTGTCTGAGATTGTATAATCAGTAGATACGGTCTCCGGATTATTATTAATAATAATCGCCTCATAGCCTGCTGCCTGAATTGTTCTTACAGCATGTACTGTTGAATAATCGAACTCAACTCCCTGGCCAATTCTGATTGGACCCGAACCAAGTACAACGATCTTCTTCTTATCAGACAGAATCGACTCATTCTCATCCTCATATGTCGAATAGAAATATGGTATATAGCTGTCGAACTCTGCCGCGCATGTATCAATCATCTTATATACAGGGAAGATATTATACTCCTTACGAAGGAAGAATACCTCATTGGCACTGCATCCGATGATCACTCCAATCTCCTTATCAGAGAAGCCTATTCTCTTGGCTGCATACAACTGCTCCTTAGTAATGGTATCTTTGCTAAGTCCCTTAAGCTCTTCCTCAACCTTAACAATATCAAACAGCTTATCCACGAAAAATTTATCAATCTGACTTCTTCTTATAACATCCGTAGCCGATCCCCCAAGGCGGGCTATCTCAGCGATTGCATATATTCTGTCATCCTTAGACAATGCAACATAATTAAGGAGATCATTAAGATTCCATCCATCGAACTTATTCATATGAAGATGGAATACTCCAATCTCTAATGAGCGGATGGACTTAAGTAAGCTCTCCTCAAAGCTCCTTCCAACGCTCATTACCTCACCTGTTGCCTTCATCTGTGTAGATAACGAATTATCAGCATCAGTGAACTTATCAAATGGGAATCTGGGCATCTTGCTTACAACATAGTCAAGTGCCGGCTCGAAGCAGGCAAGTGTATTGGCAAGTCTGATCTCATCAAGCCTCATGCCGACACTGATCTTGGCGGATACTCTGGCTATAGGATAGCCACTGGCCTTGGAAGCAAGTGCGGATGATCTTGATACTCTTGGATTAACCTCGATTACATAGTACTCAAAGGAATTCGGATTAAGTGCGAACTGCACATTACATCCACCCTCTACCTTAAGTGATCTGATAAGCTTAAGTGCTGCATCTCTCAACATATGGTACTCACGGTTAGTAAGAGTCTGGGATGGACATACTACAATGGAATCACCCGTATGAACTCCTACAGGATCTAAGTTTTCCATATTACAAATAGCGATGGCAGTATCATTGGCATCGCGGATTACTTCATATTCTATTTCTTTATAGCCCTTAACTGACTTCTCAATAAGTGCCTGATGAATAGGTGATAATACTAACGCATTCTTAAGTATCTCCTTAAGCTCCTTCTCATTATCAGCAAATCCACCACCTGTTCCTCCAAGAGTAAATGCTGGTCTTATTACTATTGGATAACCAATCTCTTCCGCTGCCTTAATACCTTCTTCCATAGTCTCAACGATAACTGATGGAAGAACTGGCTCACCGATGTCCTCACAGAGCTTCTTGAACTTCTCTCTGTCCTCTGCCATGTCTATACTTTCACTTGTTGTACCAAGCAGTTCGACGTTACATTCCTTAAGGACACCCTTCTTCTCCAGCTGCATTGCAAGATTAAGACCAGTCTGGCCGCCGATACCTGGTAAAATAGCGTCAGGTCTCTCAGTTCTGATCACTTTTGCCAAAAACTCAAGGTTAAGCGGCTCCATATACACCTTATCTGCAATAGTTGTATCAGTCATGATTGTTGCAGGGTTGGAGTTACACAGAATAACTGTGTAGCCTTCCTCTCTGAGGGCGAGGCAGGCCTGTGTTCCCGCATAATCAAATTCGGCTGCCTGTCCAATAACGATTGGGCCGGAACCGATTACAAGTATTCTCTTAATATCTTGTCTCTTAGGCATGGATACGTCCTCCTCTCTTCATATTAGCGATAAACTCATCAAACAGATAATCGCTATCCTGTGGTCCAGGTGCACTCTCCGGATGATACTGTACGCCGAAGGCTCTGTCCTGTGGGCAGCAGATTCCCTCGATTGTGTCATCCAAAAGATTAATGTGTGTTACCTGAAGGCAGGTGCTGTCAATACTATCCGGATCAACAGCATATGAATGATTCTGTGATGTGATCTCAATCTTACCTGTATTAAGGTTCTTAACCGGATGGTTACCACCTCTGTGACCGAACTTAAGCTTATAGGTTCTTGCACCATAAGCAAGTGACAGTATCTGATGACCTAAGCATATTCCGAATATCGGATATATTCCCTTAAGCTCTCTGACTGTCTCAATTACAGCCGTTGCGTCCTCCGGATCACCAGGTCCGTTGGATACGAAGATTCCATCAGGGTTAAGTGCTTTTATTGTCGAAGCGTCCGTATCCCATGGTACTACTGTTACCCTGCAGCCCTTACCAAGGAGCGAACGCAGTATATTCTGTTTCATGCCGCAGTCAATGGCTACTACGTGTAACCTGCTCGCTGCTAACTTCTTATTATCCGGATATGGTGCGATGATATCTGCCTTCCAGATACTCTTCGAGCTTACTCTTGCTACCTGAGTATGGGACAGCTTAACCATATTAAGAATTCCCAAAGCCTCATCAGTGTCCCTGTCAATGTCCGTAATCATGGCCTTACAGGTACCCTTGTCGCGAAGCTTTCTTGTAATCTGTCTTGTATCAACTCCGTATATACCAACTATCTCGAACTTCTTCATAATCTCATCAAGTGTATGAGTATTCCTGAAGTTGGAAGGGGCATCATTATATTCTCTTACTACAAGTCCGCCAATTGTTGGATTCTGAGACTCGAAATCGTCCTCGTTAGTTCCATAGTTACCGATAAGCGGATATGTCATCACTACCGCCTGATCAGTATATGATGGGTCGGAGATAATCTCCTGATAACCTACCATTGAAGTGTTGAAAACAAGTTCAAGTACACGCTCTGAGCTATATCCAAAGCCATATCCCTCAAATACTGAACCGTCTTCTAAAATAATCTTCTTATCTTTCATCCTTCTGCTCCCATAACGATAGCCTGCAAGGGAATTCCCTGCAGGCTATCACCATTGATAAAATAATTATTCTACATCCTGTAATGCGTCGAAGTCTTCTTCGCCAGTTCTGATTTTAACAACCTTTTCAACTGGATATACGAAGATCTTACCATCACCAATATGTCCTGTATAAAGTGCCTTCTTAGCAGCTTCAATAACCTGTTCTACTGGAATCTTACTTACTACTACATCAACCTGTACCTTAGGAAGTAATGTTGCATCCATCTCGACACCTCTGTATCTGTCGCCAGCACCCTTCTGGATACCACAACCCATAACCTGTGTAACTGTCATACCTGTTACACCAAGATCATTAAGTGCCTTCTTTAATGCATCGTATCTTGTTAACTTAGCAATAATTGTAATCTTGTTGATTCCTGTTGCAGATGTGAGAGGGGCAACAACTGGAACAGCTGCAGCTTTCTTAATCTCACTTGCCTCTGCGTAGGCTTCAGTACCGAGTGAGGTATTCTCGTTAACATCCATCGTCATAGTGTTAGAGATATCCATGATACTGAAGCCTGCATATGCAGAAGGAATACCGTGTTCTGTAGAATCGAGACCCATGATCTCTTCTTCTTCAGATACACGCAGTCCGAAGACCGCTTTAATAAATAAATATGCTATTGTCATTGTAACTGCTGTCCATGCTGCTGTAGATAATACACCTACACACTGGATACCAAGAAGCTTGAATCCACCACCATAGAACAGACCTAACATCTCATTGCCTGCTGCATCAGCGATTCCGTATGCTGGAGCTGTGTTAGTTGCAAAGAGACCAACTGCAAGTGTCCCCCAGATACCATTTAAGCAGTGAACTGCTACGGCACCAACTGGATCATCAACATGAAGCTTATAATCAAGGAACCATACACCGAAGCAAACTAAGAGGCCTGCTACGATACCAATTACGATTGCACCAAATGCATCTGTTACATCACAAGGAGCTGTAATAGCTACGAGTCCTGCAAGAGAAGCATTGAGACACATAGATACATCAGGCTTACCATACTTAAGCCATGTGAAAATCATACATGTTACTGTTGCAAGAGCTGGTGCAATAGTTGTTGTTAAGAATACTGAACCTAACTGATCAAGTGATGTACAGGCTGCACCGTTGAAACCATACCAGCCAAGCCAGAGAATAAATACACCAAGTGCTGCGATTGGAAGGTTATGACCTGGGAAAGCATTAACCTTAATTACCTTACCCTCACTGTCCTTAATAAACTTACCAATTCTAGGTCCTAAGATTGTTGCACCGATTAAAGCTGCGATACCACCAACCATGTGGATACAGTTAGAACCAGCGAAATCATGGAAGCCCATCTGAGCTAAGAAGCCGCCGCCCCATGTCCAGTGTGCTTCAATTGGATATACAACAGCTGAGATAATAGCTGAGTATACACAATATGATAAGAACTTAGTACGCTCTGCCATCGAACCAGATACGATAGTAGCTGTTGTAGCACAGAATACAAGGTTAAATACAAAGTTTGAAAAATCAAAATTAGCATAATCTGTGAAGATATCAAATCCAGGTCTTCCAATGAAACCGAATAAATCCTCACCAAGTAATAATCCGAAACCTACTAAGATGAATACTACTGTACCGATACAGAAGTCCATCAGGTTCTTCATTAAGATATTACCTGTGTTCTTAGCTCTGGTGAAACCTGCCTCACACATTGCGAATCCGGCCTGCATCCAGAAAACTAATGCGGCACCTATAAGGAACCAGACGCCATATAGTTCGCCACTCACATAACTCATAATTTCTTCTGTCATAATATTGTCCTCCTCATTTGGCAACTTTCGTTACCAATTTATATTTAGTCCGGGCGTCAGTTACCTGGCGCCCAGGAATAAATCATTTTTATACGTAGAACAGCATGTCTGCGTATGATGGATATGGAAGAATATCTGCTGGAAGGATTGCTTCAATCTCATCAGCGAGTACTCTGATTGAATCCATATCTGCAATTATTACATCCTTGTAGAATGTAGCTGCCTCGAGACCATCCTCAATTGTCTCAGCCTTAGCTGTATCTGTAACGAGCTGCTCTGTAAGAGCTGTTAACTCATCGTAAGCATCTGTAAGCTTTGTAAGTAATGTAGCCTGTGACTTAGATGCGATACCGATTGCTTCCTTCTTAGCAATGATTGATGCAGCAACATCGTCACTGTAGATCATTACTGATGGTAAGAAGTCATGATAGAGCATATCAACAAGTGTCTTAGCCTCGATATGTAATGTCTTAACGTAGTTCTCAAGTAAGATCTCATATCTTGAGAAGATCTCGCTCTTAGTAAAGATTCCATGCTTTGTGAAGATATCAATGTTCTTCTCTGCAATGAATACTGGAAGAGCATCTGGAGTTGTCTTAAGGTTAGCAAGGCCTCTCTTCTCAGCCTCTGCAACCCACTCTTCTGCATATCCGTTACCGTTGAAGATTACTCTCTTATGCTCAACGATTGTCTTCTTAATTAAAGCCTTAACAGCTGCATCAAGATCCTCTGCATCCTTTAACTCATCGTAGAACTGGCTGAGTACCTCAGCTACTGCTGTGTTAAGTACTACGTTAGGGTTAGAAACTGATGCTGATGAACCAAGCGATCTGAACTCGAACTTATTACCTGTGAAGGCAAATGGTGAAGTTCTGTTTCTATCTGTTGTATCTCTGAAGAAGTGAGGAAGAACTGTTGCACCGATGTCCATTGCCTCACGCTTAACGCTCTTGAATAACTCGTCCTTCTCGATTGACTCAACAACTGCCTCAAGCTCATCACCAAGGAAGATTGAGATGATTGCTGGTGGAGCCTCATTAGCACCAAGTCTGTGGTCGTTACCCGCAGATGCTACTGAAAGTCTCATAAGATCTGCATAATCATCAACTGCCTTAATAACTGCTGCAAGTACTACTAAGAACTGTACGTTCTCTGCAGGTGTCTTACCTGGATCAAGAAGGTTAATGCCTGTGTTAGTAGACATTGACCAGTTGTTGTGCTTACCTGAACCGTTGATACCGTCGAATGGCTTCTCATGAAGGAGACATACAAATCCATGCTTCTCAGCAACCTTCTTCATTACTTCCATTGTTAACTGGTTGTGATCAACAGCTACATTAGTTGTATCGAAAACTGGTGCCAACTCATGCTGAGCTGGTGCAACCTCGTTATGCTTAGTCTTAGCTGGAATTCCTAACTTCCATAACTCTTCATCAAGGTCATGCATGTAAGCTGCAACTCTTGGTCTGATTGTACCGAAGTAGTGATCCTCCATCTCCTGTCCCTTAGGTGGCATTGCACCAAGAAGAGTTCTTCCTGCGAAGATAAGATCCTTTCTCTTTGCGTAATCTTCCTTATCAATTAAGAAATATTCCTGCTCTGGTCCAACTGTTGTTGAAACACTTGTAACATCTGTAGCACCAAGTAAGTTAAGTAACTTAGTAGCTTCCTTGCTAAGAGCATCCATTGATCTTAAAAGTGGAGTCTTCTTATCAAGTGCCTCACCTGAATAAGAACAGAATGCTGTAGGAATATATAATGTACCATCCTTAATGAATGCTGGTGATGTAGGATCCCATGCTGTATATCCTCTGGCCTCGAATGTAGCTCTAAGACCACCTGATGGGAATGATGATGCATCAGGCTCACCCTTGATTAATTCCTTACCAGAGAAATCCATGATGATCTCTCCACCAGATACTGGTGTGATAAAGCTGTCATGCTTCTCAGCTGTATAACCTGTCATTGGCTGGAACCAGTGTGTGAAATGTGTAGCACCGTTCTCTACAGCCCACTCCTTCATTGCTAATGCAACTGCGTTAGCAACATCGAGTTCTAAATGTGTATTAGAATCGATTGTCTTCTTAAGCGCCTTATAAATATCCTTTGGCAGCTTCTCTCTCATTATCTTGTCATTGAAAACAAGACTTCCGTATAACTCAGGTATTTTTTTCTCCATAAATCTTTATCTCCTCTCATTCTCTTCTGCTGAAAAAAGAAAAAAGCGCCTTGTCAACTTACGTTAACAAAGCGCTCTTGCTTTATCTGTGTATCATTGTATACACGTATTCATATTGTGTCAATACTTTTTTTATATTTTTTTCGTAACTATTTTTAAGGCCTTTTTGACTGCCTTTATAACACGCGGTGTGTCATCTGTGATAATGATGCTTACTCGAGTTCCCTTTACATCAAACAGTCTGTACATTCCAAGTTCGGTAGTATCCATCTTGATGTAGTCGCCATCAGTTTTGACATATACTGATGCCTTCTTATCATCGGCAGGCAGCTGCAGTCTGAACTGGTGAGAGTCCTGATCATCTGTAGGAACAGCAATCTCCCAGCGCTCCACAAATCTATCAGACAGCTTATCAGAATCCGAATTCTCATACTGAGTAACGGATAATGCCTGACTTGCCCTGAACTTGCCATCAACCAATATTACTGACTGTCTGTTAGGTCGAAGCTGTGAGCTCGCTATAGTTGTCCTAAAAAGTGCCGGTGAACCAACCACCTCCATATCTGTAGTTACATCATGCACAATGGTTGTGTCCCAATCAAGGTAATAATCATCCTGGGTGATTGATTCAGGATACTGACTTTCTATGAGACTCCTGCCATAATCCACTTCTTTGGTGCCTATAACTTCATCATCTACTAAGAAGGTCACGGTCATCTTATTAAAGGCAGACGGTATCCCTTCCACCTGCATCAGCTCATTATAGCTTACAGACTCCGCCATCCTGCTATAGCTTACTCTGTCTATTCCGGATAATGTGTCTGACACAAACAGATTGCCTCTAAGCTTACAGTCATCATCAACCTCTCCGGCAATAGCTCCGTAGAAGCCCTTAGCATCTATAATGGATGGAATTGCATATGAGTCATATATCTCATGTCCATATCCTGCTATTCCGCCTATATATTCATCTCCAAATAATATGCCCTTGGAATAGCAGCTGCTTATACCTGATATACTGTTACCCACTATACCGCCAACATAATCACCTGTGTTACTTGCAATACGTCCATAGTTCTCACATGACAGAATAGTACCCATCTCCTGGTTGCCAGTTATACCACCGACATAACTCTTTTGGGCTGTTATTCGGCCATCGTTAATATTGTCTCTTAGAACACACTTAGTCTTAAATGTCGAGTTGACCCTGGCATCCTTGACACTTGTAACATCACCCTCAAGATCGAAGTCATATTCAATGCCCATAGTACCGGCGATACCGGCGATATCAAGATCACCTGCAACATTTCCTCTGTTAGTGCAGTCAGCAACAGCGCCCTCTGTACACTCTGCTGCCACCTCAAAGGATTCATCCTCGTACCTGGCTGCATACTCTCCATCCAGTGCACCATCCATTGCATCAGTGAATAAGATCATAATCTTATTAAAGCTGTCATTAACATCGGACATATCATCTATGATGACATTGCTTGAACTGTTCATTTCTTCATTAAGATAGCCCAGATTCTCAGACATACCCTGCAGGTTGGCAATAAAGCTGTTGGTATGTGCTTTATATCCATCTCCAAGTACAGGTAATGTAATATCATCACGGCCTGATAAGTTCTTAAAAATATCCGAAGACTGGGCTGCTGCCGAGCCTGCATTACCAGCCGCACTGCTTAGATTATTCGATGCAGACTCCAGATCCCTTCTGGCATCCTCTGTCATCTCGGACTGATGATTAACAATAATATCAGTCATTATCTTCGCATCATCTTCCAGATCCTTCTCATAGGTCTTCGAATGTCCTGCAGCATTATATTTATATTCAGCATAGGTTCTTGATCGCGTCTCAGCATCTGAAGATGCATCCCTTATAAGCTCCTCATCAATGTCTCTCTTATCCTCGGCAGTATCAGGGAATGAAGATCCGTCAGCATGCTTAATATACGCTATGGTATTGTCTGCCTCAAGATTAAAGGAAGCAGGGAATACAGCTTCTGTGCCATCGCTATTATAGGCAATAAGCTTCCTGTCAGCGTCAGCATTCATACCATGGTACTTTTTAGTAAGAATCAGTGTCTTACTATCTTCATTAAGATAATAATTA
>JAZLFL010000095.1:0-2963 GCA_045615825.1 Lachnospiraceae bacterium | reverse complement strand
CCTGTCCATCAAGGTACTGACGGATTGTGGAGATAATCTTACTTCTCTTAACGAATGTATCCTTAACATCCGGATTCATAATAAGGTCTGTATATCTCTGACGATATCTAAGATCTGTATTAGTCATTCCATGGAACTTCTCAGGAAGTGGCTGAAGGTTCTTGCTAAGGAGAACTGTCTCTGTAGCATGAACTGATATCTCGCCCTTCTGTGTACGGAACATATATCCCTTAACACCGATGATGTCACCAGCGTCATACTTCTTGAAGTCAGCATATGCGTCATCACCAAGAGAATCTCTTGATACATATACCTGCACATCACCCTTAAGGTCCTGTACATTACAGAATGAAGCCTTACCCATTACACGCTTAAGCATGATACGACCAGCGATGCTTACATTAATCGGTGAAGCATCCATAATCTCGCGTCTCTCATTGTAGTCAGCATTAAGCGCTGCCTTAGCTGCCTCTTCATCAAGACCTTCTACATTCACTTCTGGTCTGCCAGCAAGTAACTTAGCCTCATGCTCCACATACTCAGCCTTAGCAACAGCTGAATGGTAAGTCTGATCATATTTAGTTATCTGGAAAGGATCCTTGCCTGCTGCCTGAAGGTTCGCAAGCTTCTCTCTCTTATTCTTCCTGATCTGATTAAGATCTGGCTCCTTAGCCTGATTATTATTATCTCCCATGTTGCCTCCTATACAAACAATCGCGTTCTCTTTTCACGGGAAAAGTGGACGCGACTGAACTTCCTGATTAGTGTGATCTCTGAATCTCGAGTACCTTGTAATCGCTTACTCCAGCTGGTGTCTCAACTGATACTGTCTCACCAACCTTGGCACCGATAAGTGCTCTACCTACTGGTGACTCATTAGAGATCTTGCCCTTAAGGCTGTTAGCCTCTGTAGAACCTACTATCTTATATTCGAGTTCCTCGTCAAACTCAACATCGTAGATTTTGACTCTACATCCGATATTGATTGTCTCAAGGTCTACCTCGTCCTCATCAACGACTTCTGCATTCTTAAGAATCTTCTCAAGCTCTTCAATACGTGCCTGGATGTCTCTCTGCTCATCCTTAGCTGCATCATACTCAGCGTTCTCTGAAAGGTCACCCTGTGCTCTTGCTTCCTTAAGCTTCTCAGCATTCTCACGACGCTTATTAACCTTTAAGTCCTCAAGCTCTTCCTCGTACTGTTTTAAACCTTCATAGGTAAGAATATTCTTCTTAGCTTCCATCTCGTTGCTCCTTTATCTTATATATACACTATTAATAGCGATACTTATACTGCCTACAACATTATAGTTATTAATGCCCTGTATGTCAATAAAAGCCCCGCATTTTTGCTAGGGCTTTCATGGCATTTTACATTATTCTTCTATATGTTCGCGTCCCTGCGCGATAATTAATCTCACATGCTCATCGGCTAATGAATAGAATACTGATTTGCCTTCCCTTCTTGCCTTGACGAGTCTGTTTGTCTTAAGTACCTTAAGCTGATGCGATATGGCTGACTGTGTCATCCCAAGCACATCTGCAAGGTCACATACACATACCTCTGCTTCGAATAATACGAACAGGATTCGTATCCTGGTAGTATCTCCGAATACCTTGAAAAGCTCTGCTAAATCCATTAACTCCAGCTCGTCAGGCATGGTACTCCTAACCTTATCAAGTAAGTCTGTATGAAGCTCTAATGCATCGCAGCATTCAACTTCTGTGTCGTGGTCGTGTACGTGTTCATGATTATGCATATATTCCTCGTTTCTTAGTTGCTGTCTCTTTTACAGGTGCTTAACATTAAGCGCTCTGATGGCATTAAGTACGGCTATTACCATTACTCCTACATCAGCGAATATCGCTACCCACATATTGGCGATTCCTACTGCGCCGAGTATCAGACATAGCAGCTTAACGCCGATTGCGAAGTAGATATTCTGATATACGATTCCAAGGCACTTGCGGGAAATCCTGATTGCCTTGCTTATCTTAAGCGGATCATCATCCATAAGGACTACGTCTGCTGCCTCGATGGCTGCATCCGATCCCATCGCACCCATCGCGATTCCGATATCGGCTCTTGAGAGAACCGGTGCGTCGTTGATACCGTCTCCGACGAAGGCTAACTTCTCCTTACCAGCCAGTTCTGATAACAGCCTCTCAACTATGTCTACCTTGTCTCCTGGAAGTAATTCACTGTGTACTTCATCTATATTAAGGATGCCGGCGACATTCTCTGCAACACCCTTGGCATCGCCTGTAAGCATTACAGTCTTCTTAACACCGCTGCTCTTAAGTCTCTTAATTGCCTCAGCGGATGTAGCCTTGATTCTGTCGGATATTACGCAGTGGCCAACATAGTTACCCTCTACTGCCACGTGTACTATTGTTCCAACGCCTGTGCAGTCCTCGCACTCGATATTAAGCTTACGCATAAGCTTGATATTACCAACTGCCACCTGCTTACCATCAACCAACGCTGTCACGCCGTGTCCGCCGATCTCCTCGACATTAGATATTCTGTTCTTATCAATATCCTTACCATATGCTGCCTTAAGGCTCTTGGAGATAGGATGGTTACTATAGCTCTCAGCAAGTGCAGCATACTCTATAAGCTCTTCCTCAGGGATAGTATTATGGTGAACTGCTGTTACCTCGAATACGCCCTCTGTCATTGTTCCAGTCTTGTCGAATACTACGACACTGGCCTGCGATAATGTCTCAAGATAGTTAGAACCCTTAACCAACACTCCTTCATGGCTTGCTCCACCGATTCCGGCGAAGAAGCTAAGCGGAATACTGATGACAAGTGCGCAAGGACAGCTGATAACAAGGAATGTTAATGCTCTGTATATCCATTCACCGAAGTTAGCCGGATTACCTGTTACTAACATTACAAGTGGTGGAAGGATGGCTAAGGCAAGTGCACCGTAGCATACAGCTGGAGTATAGTAGTG
>JAZLFL010000094.1:0-6288 GCA_045615825.1 Lachnospiraceae bacterium | reverse complement strand
ATGATTCCTGTATATCCATACTCTTTAGCAGCTAATGCCATCTCATCGCCAGTGTTACTTCCGCAGGCGCTTCCCTGAGATGTGTGCAGATGCGTCTCATACAGGTAATAATCGCTATATTTACTTAATCTGTCCCTAACTTCTGCTTCAGTAAAACTCACGTCTATTTCCTCACGCGATTAAAATCATATCCTCATATTATTATAATCAGCCTTATAGAGCTTAGCAAATAAATATATTAGTCTTTTGCAAGACATCTGTATATACCTGTGATAGCGCCGAATAAAACTCCCGTAACTGGCCATATTATCCAGGTCATATCCCATCTTCCACTAATGAAACTCCATCCCAGATAAAGAGCTGTTGCTACACACCAGTATATACTTGATACTGGCTCTAATTTCTTGTTGTCCTTCTTCCTCTTAGCAGTATAATCCCCCTCCTGAAGAAGCATATTATAACTGCCCATTATTACTGATACATTTACTATGGTGAATACACCTATCGCAATAATAACAAGCAGCAAAGCTGCCATACTGGCACATATAAAATCTGATGCGCCTGCAGCACCTGCAATAACAACTGGGATTACTGAAACAATACATAGAAGAACGCCTATTGCAATACCACGTGTGAATGATTCCTGAAAGTTCCTCTTCTTCTCAGTTACCATTCCTTTTACACCATATGCTGTCTCTATATATTCTTTTTCAAGATATTCATAAACTCTAAGCTTCATACCTGACGTAATGAAAGTATATACAGCTGCAGCAATCATACTGAACATCACCACAAGTCCAACACCCTCAGCGATTCCTTCACCAATCAGATTATATTCTTCAGAATATGAAACAAGTATAATTATAAGAACTGGACACATAATACATAGAGCCACAGCCAGCGCTATCTTAGAAGCCGATTTAAGTCTTACATCCAGGAACTCATTTGCCTCCTCTAATGACACAACCCTCACACTCGAATCACTACTATAATCATACACCGTAGTCTCAATCACTTCTGGCAATTCTAATTCATCCTTTAATAAGTAGTCAGTACTTACACCGAATAATTCAGCCATCTGTATCACTCTCTGGATATCAGGAACTGACTGTGCACTCTCCCACTTTGACACTGCCTGTCTTGATACAGAAAGCCTCTCTGCAAGTTCCTCCTGTGACCATCCATTTCTTTTTCTCTCATTAATAATCTTATCTGCTAAAATCATTTTAATTCCTTTCTGGATTATCTCCCTTGTCTTTATTATTCCCCTGTCGACAAGGACAATTTAGCATTTTCATCCCTTTACACACTACCAACTAGACATTGCAATTTGTAAATTTCTAGTTGCATTTAACGGTTTTACGCTGTTTTTTATGCCATAACGGTATTTTAACACATAATAATATATATTATTGTCTTTAGGAAAAAGATGATATAATTAGGTCTATGAAAACACGTAAAGAAGCACTGGACTATGGCTTATCATTCAAAGATACCTATATTGATACACCCTTCCATGATCCCAACTGGCAACTGGTGAGATACTCACATAACAAAAAAGCCTTCCTTTGGACATATGAAAAGGATGGACATATCAATCTCAATGTTAAGGTTAATCCTGAGTGGAGGGATCTATGGAGAATGACATACGATGCCGTAATTCCAGGCTATCATCAAAACAAAGAACATTGGAATACTATTATACTTAACGGCACCATTCCACGATCAGATATAGAACGAATGATTGCTGAAAGCTACGATATCATATCTGACAGTCCCTCTAAAAGAATCTATATGGCTGTTAGGAGGATCCCTAAAGGAATGGTAGCTACCTATGGACAGGTTGCTGAGATGGCTGGCGATAAGAAAATGGCCAGAGCAGTAGGCAATGCACTTCATAACAATCCAGATCCCGACAATATTCCGTGTTATCGTGTTGTTAATGCCAAAGGTGAGCTGGCAGGTGCTTTTGCCTTTGGTGGTGGAGAGGCACAGGCTAATCTTCTGCGCGCAGATGGTATAGAAGTAATTGATAATAAAGTTGACTTAAATAAATACGGTATGAAAATATAACACAAAAATGCCTGGGATTATTCCCAGGCATTTTATCATTCCAGGTATAAATACTTATAATTGCTTTTTAATCTCATCAATTACAATTTCTAAAGCCTTAATTCTAGCATACTTCTTATCATTACTCTCTAATACATACCATGGAGCAAATGAAGTACTTGTCTTGGCAATCATCTCATCAATGGCACCTTCATAGAGGTCCCATTTCTCTCTGTTTCTCCAGTCCTCATCAGTGATCTTCCACTGCTTCTCTGGAGTATTCTGACGCATTGTGAATCTCTCAAGCTGTGTATCCTTATCAATCTGTACCCAGAACTTGATTACAATTGCACCCCACTCAGTAAGATCCTTCTCGAACTCATTGATCTCATTGAATGCTCTCTGCCAGTCATTCTCACTACAGAATCCCTCAAGTCTCTCAACCATTACTCTTCCATACCATGTACGGTCATATATAGCTACATGACCTGTCTTAGGAAGTCTGTTATAGAATCTCCATAAGAAATGTCTGTTCTTCTCTTCCTTGGTTGGGCTTGCAATAGGGAATACTTCATATCCTCTGCAGTCAAGAGCACTTGCAATACGCTTGATATTACCGCCCTTACCAGCTGCGTCCCATCCTTCATATGCAATGATTAAAGGACGCTTCTTCTGATATAACTTATTGTGAAGCTTCTTAAGCTCCTTCTGAAGTGGCTTAAGTCTCTCCTTGTACTCCTCATCAGTAAGTTCCTTACCTTCAAGAGATATTGAAGATAATGGACCAACCTCTCTTAAGTCGAACTTATTCTCCTGAATAGTAGCTACCCATGGCTCACGAATAGCTGCATCTATGCTTGCAATAATAGTATTAGCTACGAAGCGCTCTACATCATTCTTATCTACTGACTTAATCTCATGCCATGGAACAGCAATTGTATCTGTGGCGTCCATATACTGCTTATATAACTTAGCACACTTCTCATAATGCTTATTCTGCCACTTATCGAACTTGGTAACTCTCCACTTGGTATTCTTACCATTAGACAGCTTCTCAAGTCTCTCCTTCTGTGTCTGCTCATCAACATCAAGGAAAAATTTAACAACTAAGTATCCATTATCACGCAGCTGTCTCTCATAATTGATAATGCTGTCAACCTTAGTATTGTATTCTGCGTCATTAATCTCACCCAGGAGATATTCTCTTGTAACTTCATCCATCACACCGCCATCGAAGAACGAGAACTGTCCATACTCTGGCATCTTAGCTGCATGACGATACAGGAATGGCTTACGCTTCTCATCTTCAGTAATAACATCCATGTTATATACCTTGAAGAATCTTGGATCCATGTATTTAATAATACTTCCAATCACGCTTCCCTTACCTGCTGCGCCCCAGCCTTCAAGAATAACGATTACTGGAAGATTGGCATCCTTAATAATCTGCTGTCTCTTAGCAAGTTCGTTCCTGTAAATGTCCTTTTCTGCTCTACCCATATAATAACCTCCTGCCTAAGCTCTAACTTAGTTACTCCCCAATAACAAAAAGCGGCACATACTCACATATGAACCGCTTAAACATACTATATTCCGTTACTAAAGATACTTCCTAATGAATTCTGTAATGTAGCGTTACTTGTGTACAGACTGCTGTTACGTGAAGCTGCACTCGCAATCTGCGAAGCATCATCAGCTATCTGACCACCATAAGTATATGCTCCATCGAACATAGCCTTAACAGTCTTGATATCAGCGTTCTTAAGCTTATCTTCATCAACAGATAACTTATTATCAGAACCCACAGTAATACCAATACTTGATAATGCCTTGGACATAGTATTAGTCATACTCTTCATGGAAGCTGTCTCATTAGCAACATCCTTAGAGCTTACCTTTGCTGACTGTGTGATAACATCATTATACTCACTAACGAAGTTCTTAACAGTCTTGGTAATCTTCTCTGTATCATTGCCCTTCCAAAGTTCCTTATCCTGAAGTGCCTTAGCTGCATCCTTAAGAGATGAAGCCTCAGTCTGAACCTTGTTAAGACCAGTTGTATCAATATCAGTAGCCTGATTAGGTTTCTTATTAGACTCAACCTTGCTACTCTTCTTATCTGTACTACTCTGTTCAGAATAGTAAGCCTTCATAAGCTTTCCATAGCTACCGTTCTTAATCTGTGCATAATCCATCAGATTAAAGCCGCTATTCTTACTATTCAAATTACTAAATAATGCAGATACATTACTTAAATCTCTCATTAGCCATCCTCCTCGAATCCGTTCTTGTCATCAGCTAATCCGTTAATATATAGAACCATTATATCATCAATGTCCATACAATACTAGATAATCTTACTTATACTCGAATCCGCTTGGTACATTAAGTGGTACTTCAAGTAATTCTGGATTAGCGAATATATGCTTAATAAGCTTAAGACTTCTTGCAAAGTAGAATCCATCACCAATTCTCTCATCAATTGTGGCACTGAAATCAACAACATCCCTAATCTGTTTACTTCCATCGTCCATAATGAGTTCTTCCTTATGAATGGTTCCAATTGTCACCATGATACTGTTAGTTCCGTAGTTATTAAGATGATGATATACAGAAGGACACTTAATACTACCAAGATTACTAAGTAATACGGTTGTATAATTAGGATCTCCCTCTGTAATGGCATCAAGGTTATGGCCTGTGAAATCCAACATCTTGATAAACCATACAACGAAAGCCAGGATTGGCATTGGAAGCTTTGAAAGCATTGTCATAATACCATCAATTCCACCATCAGCAACTTCACTTTTTCTTGTCTCTCTTACGTCGCCAACAATCTTCTTGGCAATCTCATCAATGGTATCTGTCTCCTTCGGAACTAGTACCATTAAAGCCTCTTCAGCATGATCAGTGAATCTTCTCTTGGCTACGAAGCTCATAGAGATATCATATCTCTCGTATATCTTCCTTCCCTGGATAAAGCGGTTAAGCATAGGACGTTCCATAATCATCTTGGTAACACCCATTACAATACAGTGGAACAATGTAAGCTTATAGTCTGCTCCTTCTGCTTCCAGTGAAGCATTCTTCTTCTCCATATACTTCAAAAGCTCTGTAACATCGAACCTGTCGCTAAGGCATACCTCAGCATCAGTACGCTTATTCATAAGATGTGGCATTATACACTGAAGGCCTCTGCTCTCCTTAATGAGTCGTCCGTCCTTCCTGTCGCCCCATTTTCTTTTTCTCTTCTCAGCCATTTTTATATCTCCCCTCGATTTCACATAAAAAAGGTGCTGTGTATAAACACAACACCTTATTATACCTTATTCCACGGCCCTTTTGTAGTCACAATAATACCTATCGCTGGCTCGGGTTATCCTATATGAATAATAGCAGTCCTTCTGAATGCCTTGCCAATCCTGTAAAATGCTTCATATATAAGAGATATCCCGTATATGATAGTCACCATCTTAGCAGAATTCCAAAAGCAGAGACATACAATCGCAAAGACTATGGATACCATCCCTTTTATCATTCTGCTTTTCCAGAAGGATGCATCGATTCGCTTCGCCTCAAATGCCCCAAGCAGTGCAACTACACCATTAAAAATTATGAGTCCCACCAGATACAACATGGTGAGTCTCTTAGGTGTATTCTGCATATAGAAAACAAACAGGCCAAAATCGATGGCAATTATGCTCTTATACAGCGTCATTATTCCACCAACCATGAACCTTGCCATAGTGAAATAATATATAAGCATTTTAATTCCATATAACAGGAATGTGATATCTATAAGTACTACTACAAACTCATAACCACTTTCAGGCGAAACCATCAGGATGATACTCGCAATAAGCATTACTATACCGGCTGCCACATTCTCAACTCTCTTGATAGTTCTCATTAATCACGTCCCTCTGTAAGATAAGAAATAAGACTTTTAAAGTCTTTGAGCCCCTTAAAATGCTTCAGATCATACTCCACCGAAAAACCTGCCAGCATATTGCCCGACTTAAAAATTCTGTTAGTGACCATACTTTTCTGTGCCATAGCTGCTATAAAGAATTGCCCCAGGAATGTCTTATCCTTCTCACTCTCTGGTGCTTCTAAATATTCGTTCTCATATTTTGAAACATCAAATGCATCAACTGTCTCACCGGACAGACTCTCTCCGAATGCTTTCCAGTCAAAGTCGGATCGTAGCCATGTCGTTCTGTGAGCCAAGGAGTT
>JAZLFL010000093.1:0-2569 GCA_045615825.1 Lachnospiraceae bacterium | reverse complement strand
TATCTGGTAAAGCTTGACAATATAAGAGAAAAGTTAACTAATTCAATTAGAGGAAACATAGATGAGGATATTTCGTCAGAAGTGTTGGAACAGATGTTTTTTGTAGTATTTAACCCGGAAAGTTCTACAAGATATCAGTTATCTATGAAGATTCTTACAGAAAGGGCAAGTGGAAGAAGAGCAGGTGCCTATATTCGCGAGTTAAAGCTTTTTTTGAGTGATAACAAGGAATTGCATGAAAAAATAGCTACCGAGATAGGAAGCCCATTATTTATCACGCAAGTTTCTAGGTATAATCAGATCAAAGAGGGTGCTAATATAACAATGCGTGCCGTTGCAACGTCAAGACTCGATAAGCATTTGGGAATTAATGGAATAGTTGATACAAAAAGTGTCCTTATCAAGGATGAGAAAGGTATAACAGAAACTGGTTTGAGAATGGAAGCCGCAAAGGGGATTTCATTAGATGACTTATATGACAAGGTTGAAGAAGATAAGAAGACGAAAAGATCGACTGTGGCCAGATTTACCCCATCTGCAGCGAAGAAGCTTCAGGAAATCATGCTGCTTGATTATCTTTTAGGACAGGGAGATCGTCATGCAGATAACATAATCGTTGATTACCAAAAGGTTGGAAATGAATATATCGTATCTGATTTAAAGGGAATTGATAATGATATGTGTCTTGGTGATTTATCGGGAGAAAAGGTAAACTTCGGTTTTAACAGAATCGTACCTATGCTTAAGCGTTCATGTGAAGGTAAAATAAAGAGCAAAAATGATTGCGTTATAAGATATATTCATGAGGATACTTATAATAAGTTCATGAACCTTCAACCAGAGGCCCTATTTAATCTATTTGTAGATTGTGGTCTTAGTGCAAAGGAATGGAAAGCGTTAAAAAGCCGTTTTGATACTTTACAGAAAGTACTTACTACTTTGCATGCAGGTGGCCGTGTAATAAGTGATGAGAATTATTCAAAGGCATCAATGGGGAAGCTATTTGATATGAATCATGTAGGAGAAGTCAGTCTTCTTTCACTTATGCATGAAAGCTTGTTGCGTAAATCCTTTAAGAAGATTTAAGATAATAATGGGAGTTTGATTATCCCTTTTTTCGATACCCCTGCAGGAAGAGACGAATTAATAATGCATTCATTAGAAGCTAGAATTAGAAAACAGCAGAGTAACTTAATATGTAGCGGTCTTGGGATGATACTGTTCGGAGCATGGTCAATTGTACGATTTATTCTGATGGTATTCTTTAAAGACGGTTTTATATATGATGCGCTGAACTCAATCGAGGCCGTCCAGAATATCCCCAGGGATCTTATGTTTAACATTATTATCGCGATTGTTTTATTTTTTCTGTTCATTGATTTTTTCATCAGAATATATGTCGGAAGAGTGGCGATAGGTGTAGGAAGAGGGAGATACAGGAAGCACATTGCATATATAATAATCGCAATCATTTACGCTGCGGTTATTCTGTCGTCAGATATTAATGCGTTAATTGGACATATTAATACAGGCGGTGAGATGCGAGAGTATGTGGAGATTCTGATAGACATGACAGTTAACATCGCGACAGTTGAGATTATAATTGCAGCTATCAGATTAAGAATCCTTGAGAAGAAGAACAGCCAGCAGGAGGTAGAATAATGCAGGAAGATTTTCATTACTATGCGACCTACTGCGCTGCATATCTGGCAGGATATTCGCATGAAGAGAGCCTTAATATTGCATATAGTGCCCAATTTACAGACTGTTGTACGGCAACTTATATTATGAAGCTTAAGGGGCCACGAATGGCAGCAACAACACAGTCTCAGATGGAGCTTATGAACGTGGTTACAGACCCGATTGGACTTCAGAATGTTACAAGAATCTGGTCTTCCTTCCACTTTCTTCCTTATGATCTTCATGCAAAGCTTCCGCATCACCCAAGACACTATATGAATAAGTATCGTCTGATATGCAAGCCTAACGGCGCGCTGGTTGTGGATACAGTTAAGCTTGCTAAGAATAAGGGTGTTCAGGCAGTTGGGCTTGCCATGCATGTGCTTGCTGACACATGGGCACATAGTAATTTCGCAGGTACACCTTCGCAGGTAATTAATAACACCAATTACTATTTCTATGAGATACGCATGGAGGATGGCAGTCAGATAGAGAAGAAGGTAGACTTCAAGCACAACCCATCCACGCCTGATGATGTTACGAATGGCAGATATTCCAACAGCCTTCATCAGGAAAATGAGAATTCGATTATGAATCTTGGCCACGGACGTGCCGGGCATTTTCCAGATTACAGCTTTGCCAAATATAAGTATCTACCGGCCTGGGGTGAGTATGAGGTCATCGTCAAGGATAATCCGTCGGATTATTACAAGGCATTCTCTCAGATGGTATATGCTATGCATACCCTTAGGGAAAATAAAGGCGACTTTGATGTTAATCAGTATGCAGATGATGTTATTAAGCCATATGAGGATCAGATAAAGTCCATTATTGAGAAGAGGCAGATTGATGCATGTGCTGACTGGAAAGCATTCGGAGAGAGTCTGTC
>JAZLFL010000092.1:0-2289 GCA_045615825.1 Lachnospiraceae bacterium | reverse complement strand
CGGGAATAATTATTACTGTTGTAATAGACACTCTGGCTTATTCTAGTAATGAATGGAAGGAATTCAGAAGATTTTTTGATGCCAGAACTGATGTATATGACTTTACTGGCATACCTGATTATGAAGCTAATGAAGCCTTTTATAATGAGAATGGTATAAGCAGAGAACAGTATGACAGACTGATTGATTATAATTTTGATTTGGATAAGTCTATTACTGCAGATACTCTTGAGACAATAGCTACATATGTTAAGAGTGGTAATGCATTTAATGCTGATGGTACATCTTATAACAGGCTTAATAAGTCGGTGAAGACTACTATAGGTGAGTATATAAGAGGAATAATCTCCATTAAGTCAGATGCATTATCAAGCTATGATAGTCCATTTCAGGATGAGGCAGCGCAGCTTACACCGGGCAACATAATAGTAATATTGTTGTATATATCACTTCTGATACTAGCTATTAATTGTCCGAATATTAGAGTGTTTATAGATATTATTACACTTGGGGCATTCAGAAGTGTAGCCTGGGTATACATTTATTATAAAGGACGATTAGTTCCTAGAATATCTCACCCTATGCTTATGATTGAGATTCTTATACTGGCTACGGTTCTTATTACTGAACTTAGGAAGCAAAGCATAGCTAAGAATAGGATGAATTCACACAAGGAAGATTTTAATAGGACATTAACAAGTACAAGGCTTATAAGCTTACTTGTAGTGCTTATCATTATCTTATGCGGAACTAATGCTATTATGACGGGCAGAGAGCTTAGCCGTAAACAGGCTATCAGAGAAGATATTAACTATTCAGCTGTTAAGCTTAATGAATATACATCTTCGCATGATGGATATTACCTTGTGGACGTGTATTCAACAGTAGATTTTACAGAGCCAGTATTCAGTTGGTCTTGTTTCAGTAAAGCTAATCAGCAGTTAGCAGGCGGATGGATTGCTAGAAGTCCGCTTGATAAGAGTAAGATAGAAGGGCAGAATAATAAGTATTTTGCCTATGACAATGGCAGTAAGTGGATATATGAGGAAATAAAATAGAGGACACTTATGAAGAAGATAAGTTACGTGATTCCGTGTTATAGAAGTGAGCAGACATTACCTAAGGTAATTGCAGAGATTAATGAGACGATGTCAGGATTAGCGGATAAGTATTCGTATGAGGTTATACTTGTTAATGACTGTTCTCCAGATAATACATATGGAACAATTGTTGAACTTTCAAGAGCGCATGGGAATATTCTTGGAATAGACCTTGCTAAGAATGCAGGTCAGCATGCGGCCCTAATGGCTGGACTTCGACACTCTACTGGAGATTTTATAGTATGTCTTGATGATGATGGTCAGACACCGGGTAATGAAGTGGGCAAGTTACTTGAGGCTATCGAAGGTGGCCAGGATGTAGTATATGCCAGATATGAACATAAGAAGCATTCCTTCTTCCGCAATTTCGGAAGTCAGGTTAATGAGAAGATGCTGCAGATAATGCTTGGCAAGCCTAGGGAACTGTATGTAAGCAGTTATTTTGCTGCCAGAAGATTCGTAGTAGATGAGATACTTAAGTATGATAAGAGCTATCCATATCTACAGGGCCTGGTACTCAGGACCACTAAGAGAATTGGTAATGTAGATGTTAACCACCGTGACAGAGAGATAGGAACTTCAGGATATACACTTGGCAAGCTGCTTACTCTTTGGATGAATGGTTTTACAGCTTTTAGTGTTACTCCGCTACGAATTGCAACTTATACAGGAACTATATTTGCGATAATAGGATTCATCTATGGTATATATACAATAATTAAGCATTTTGTGGTTGCACAGGCACCTATGGGATATGATTCACTTATGTCAGCTTTAATGTTCATTGGTGGGGTTATAATGCTTATGCTTGGATTAGTTGGCGAGTACATTGGCAGGATGTACATTGGTATGAATAATGCGCCACAGTATGTAATTAGAAGTAAGACAGACGAGGATATAAATGAGTAGAACAATTACTCTTTCTAATAATCGAATAATAGGGGAAGGACATCCTGCATATATTATTGCGGAGATGTCTGGCAACCATGCTGGCAGTAAGGCGAGGGCCAAAGAAATAATACATGCGGCTAAGGAAGCTGGTGCAGACTGTATTAAGATTCAGACATATACTCCGGATACTATTACAATTAATTGCAATAACAAGTATTTTCATATAGATGGTGGTACTTGGGAAGGTGAGAATCTATATCACCTTTATGAGAAGGCTTACACTCCATGGGAGTGGCAG
>JAZLFL010000091.1:0-2384 GCA_045615825.1 Lachnospiraceae bacterium | reverse complement strand
CGTGAATTACTTAAGATTCTTGACCTTGGTCTTGAAGAAAGACTTACCAGCAAGGTTGGATTATTATCAGGTGGACAGCGTCAGGCGCTTACACTTTTAATGGCTACTTTAGTTAAGCCAAAGGTGCTTCTATTAGATGAGCATACTGCAGCGCTTGATCCTAAGACAGCAGCCAAGGTATTAGAGGCAACAGAGTTAGTTGTTAAGAAGGATAATTTAACAACAATTATGATTACTCATAATATGAAGGATGCTATCGCTCATGGTAACAGACTTGTCATGATGAATGACGGTAAGATTATCTTAGATATCAGAGGTGAGGAGAAGAAGAAGCTTACTGTTGAATCTCTCTTACATGAGTTCGAGAAGGTAAGCGGTCAGGAATTCACATCTGATTCAGCCATCTTAGGCTAGGGATACGCTTTCGGCTGACACAGACTTAGTCGCAGATTTTTTTACCATAATAGGACATTATATTGTACTTACACAGAACGCTTTTTATTTACATTAAGAGGCGTTCTGTTTTATTATATAAAGAGGTGAACTGTTGGCTATTAAAGTGATATAACAGTGAAGCCGTGTGTGTAAAGAAAGGAAGTAATTATTGTGAAGAAACTCATGCTTGGCAATGAGGCTATTGCCAGAGGATTGTACGAAGCAGGTGTTACAGTAGTATCGAGCTACCCAGGAACACCTTCTACAGAGATTACAGAATTTGCAGCTAAATATGATGATATTTACTGCGAGTGGGCACCTAATGAGAAGGTTGCCACAGAGGTTGCTTTTGGTGCATCACTTAGAGGTGCGAGAAGTGCCTGTGCTATGAAGCACGTTGGACTTAATGTTGCAGCTGATCCGCTGTTCACACTTTCATATACAGGTGTTAACGGTGGAATGATTATATTTGTAGCAGACGACCCTGCTATGCATTCATCTCAGAACGAGCAGGATTCAAGACATTATGCAATCGCTGCTAAGGTTCCTATGCTCGAGCCTGCTGATTCGACAGAGGCTAAGGAGTATGTTAAGGAAGCATACAGAATTTCTGAGGAGTATGATACTCCGGTTCTTATTCGTATGTGCACAAGAATTGCTCATTCACAGAGTAGTGTAGAGCTTTGCGAGAGAGAGAATATTCCTAACAAGCCATATGAGAAGAATCCTCAGAAGTATGTTATGGCACCAGCTAATGCTATCCGACGTCATCCATTCGTTGAGGAGAGATGTGCTAAGTTATCGAAGCTTGGTGAGACATCATTCTTAAACCGTGTTGAGATGGGTGATACTAAGATGGGTATTATCTGTTCTGGTACATGCTACCAGTATGTTAAGGAAGTATTCGGTGATTCAGTATCAGTGCTTAAGCTTGGTCTGGTTAATCCACTTCCAGTAGATATTATCAAGAAGTTCGCTTCAGATGTTGATAAGTTATATGTAATTGAAGAGCTTGATGGAATCATCGAAAGCCATGTTAAGAATATGGGTATTGATTGTACTGGTAAGGAGATGTTCCCACCTATTGGTGAGTTCAGCCAGGCAACTATCCGCAAGGCTTTCGGTCTTGAGTGTCCAGAGTGCGTTGCAGCAGATTCTGACATTCCGGTTCGTCCACCAGTAATGTGTGCAGGATGCCCTCACAGGGGTCTGTTCTATACACTTGCTAAGAATAAGGTGACAGTACTTGGTGATATCGGATGCTACACACTTGGTAGTGCAGCACCATTATTCGCTATGGATTCTACACTCTGTATGGGTGCTTCTGTTTCAGGTATTCATGGCTTTAATAAGGCAGGTGGCGAGGAAGCTTCTAAGAAGACTGTTGCTGTAATCGGTGACTCGACATTCATGCATTCCGGTATTACAGGTCTTGTTAATATTGCTTATAACAATTCCAATTCAACAGTTATTATCGTTGATAACTCTATTACAGGTATGACAGGTCACCAGCAGAATCCTACTACAGGCTACAATATAAAGGGTGAGCCTGCTAATGCAGTTAATCTTGAGGAGCTCTGTCATGCAGTTGGTATCAAGAGAGTAAGAGTGGTTGATCCATATGATCTTGAAGCATGTGATATAGCAGTAAAGGAAGAATTAGCTGTAGATGCACCATCAGTTATTATTAGTAGAAGACCATGTGCACTTCTTAAGACTGTTAAACATCCTGGTCCTATATCTGTAGATAGTGACAAATGTGTAGGATGCAAGATATGTATGAAAATTGGATGTCCTGCAATCAGCATGAGAGATGGTAAGGCAGTTATTGATAGAACACAGTGTGTAGGATGTAATGTTTGTGCTCAACTTTGTAAAACAGGAGCAATTTGTCCTAATTCAGCAAAATAAAGAAGCATAGATAAGGAGAAATACTAAAATGGTAAATA
>JAZLFL010000090.1:0-21777 GCA_045615825.1 Lachnospiraceae bacterium | reverse complement strand
GGAAGAATACAATATAGTTACCGCGCTTAGCTGCTGCAATAGTATGTATATATTCAGCAATCGAATTATACTGGCTTATTCCACGCTCAGAATACTTGCTTGTAACGCCCTCTGCAATATACAGACCGCGCTTATCAGGATCAAAGGTGGATTCTGCATATACCTCATAATCGTCAGGGCTTCCGCCAAGCAGCTTCTTATAATACTGAATAGGAAGGAGGGTTGCCGAGAACAGAATACTGCTGATTCCACGTTCCATACATGCGGCCAGATTGGTGGAAGGATCCACACAGAAAAGTCGTATACAGAAGTCACCATTACCCTGAATGCATGAATAGATAACATATTTATCATCCATGAGCTCATAAATATACAGGAAATGAGATACCTCAAAGAAGAAATCCAGCACCTCATCACGGACCGGCGAGCTGTCATGATTCTCAAGATAGCTCTCAAGCGCAGTATACAGTCTCTCCAGAGCCCTTATAAATGGATCAATATATTCATATACCTTAAGGCCTTCACACTCCCTTTTAAGCAGAAGAAGCTCGTGATTGCACTTCTCAAGCCTCTTATACAGTGTCCCGTCATATACCTTTACACTTTTCTTAAGCGCGAGGAAATCTTCCTTAATTAAGGAAGCCGAATACATACTTCTTCCACGGTCTACCAGATTATGCGCCTCATCAATAAGGAAGATATTATCTCCCTTCCTGCCTTCTGCAAAGAATCTCTTAAGATATACATGCGGATCAAACAGATAATTATAATCACAGATAATTCCATCACAAAAAAGACTTATATCAAGAGCAAATTCGAATGGACACACCTGATATTTAATCGCATATTCCTCAATAACCTCACGGGTATAGTTCTCTTTTTCATTAAGAATCGCGAATAGTGCTTCATTAATCCTGTCGAAATGACCCTTGGCATATGGGCAGCTCTCAGGGTTACAGACAGTCTCATCATTAAAGCATATCTTATCCTTAGCAGTGATAATAACGCTTTTAAACTTAAGCCCCTGAAGGCGCATCAGCTCATAGGTATTATCCGCCACAGTTCTTGTGATAGTCTTGGCAGTTAAATAGAATATTCTGTTTGCCTTGCCCTCACCCAGTGCCTTAACAGAGGGAAAAGTGGTGGCTATTGTCTTACCAACACCTGTCGGAGCCTCTAAATACAGCTTTTTCTCATGGGCTATCGTATGATATACATGCGTCACCAGTTCCTTCTGACCCTCTCTGTAATTAAATGGAAATTTAATTTCTGCAATGGATTTATTGCGTTTCTCGCGCCATTCCATCTCCATTCTGGCCCATTTCTCATATTCTGTGATAAGATTTTCAAACCAGCTTCGCAGTTCATCAAAGCTCATTTCTTCCTTGAAGCGCTTAATCTCCTCTGTCTCCATATTAACGTAGGTTAACTGAACATTAATCGTCTCAAGGTTATTCTGGGCAGCATATATATATGCATAGCATCTTGCCTGAGCCAGATGCACATTAACCGGTTCCTCCATCTTATACACAATCCTGTAGGTACCTTTAATCTCATCAATGGTTACCGGATCACTATCGATAATACCATCAGCCCTTCCATCGACCGTTATAGTCAAATCTTCATTAACGTAGGAATATTCTAAAGGAACCTCTGCATGATACTCGCTCCCCATCGACTTCTGAATCTTACGATGTATTCTGCCACCCTCAAGCATGGCAGAGTCAGCAGCGTGCGTTCTTCTATTGTCAATATCGCCCTCTCTTAGAATAAACTCCACGAGAGTTCTCACTGAAATCCTTACTTCGTTCATAACCTCTATGGTATCACTTTTTCCGGCATATGAACATATGTTTTGTCACACGCGTAAAAAAATAGCAGCAAAAGCATATAACCTTTGCTGCTATGAATTCATAATTATTAATTACAGAAGCTGCACGCCCTTCTTAGCACATTCTTCCATAACATCTTCTGGCCAGAGTGAACTCTGAACCTCACCGATGTGTGCCTTACGAAGGAAGAACATACAGATACGTGACTGTCCAATTCCACCACCGATTGTGTAAGGAAGCTCCTTATCAAGAATTGCCTTCTGGAAAGGAAGATTAGCTCTCTCCTCACATCCAGCCTTTTTAAGCTGTGCAACTAAAGCATCCTCATCTACTCTGATACCCATACTTGAGAGCTCAAGTGAAATATCAAGTACTGGATAGTAAACAATAATATCTGCATTAAGCGCCCAGTCATCATAGTCTGGTGCACGTCCGTCATGCTTCTGTCCTGATGCTAACAGATCACCAATCTGCATAAGACATACAGCACCCTTTTCTCTGGCAATTAACTTCTCTCTCTCCTTAGGAGTCTTATCCGGATACATATCCTCAAGCTCCTGAGTTGTAATAAAGAAGATATCGTGAGGAAGAATCTCCTCAATATAATCATAGCGGATAGCCATGTACTTCTCTGTCTTACGTAAAACAGAGTAAATATCCCTTACAACACTCTGAAGTGTCTCTACTGTACGCTGATCCTTAGTAATAATCTTCTCCCAATCCCACTGATCAACATATATTGAATGGATATTGTCAGTATCTTCGTCTCTTCTGATAGCGCTCATATCTGTATATAAGCCTTCGCCTACTGAGAAGCCATACTTCTTAAGAGCATATCTTTTCCACTTTGCAAGAGAATGAACTATCTCAGCCTGCTTATCATTCTGCTCTTTAATACCGAAAGAAACAGGTCTCTCAACACCATTAAGATTATCATTAAGTCCTGACTCTGGTGTAACAAATAAAGGTGCTGAAACTCTCTGAAGATTCATCTTCTCAGATAAAAGATTCTGGAAAAAATCTTTAACTGTCTTAATACCCACCTGGGTATCATGAAGATTCAGCGCTGACTGATAGTCATCTGGAATCATTAATGTGCTCATGATATATCCTCACTTTCAAATATAATAAAAGGCGCCAATGGATTATTCCAAAGCGCCTTTGCTAATACGAATGTAATATTAACACTTAGCGTCCCTCTGGTCAAGTATTACACACCCAAATATAAGGGTAAATGCCATAATAACTCCCGTTATTATACAAACCGCCACCATATTCAGACTATTTAAGGCATTTATTCTTGAATATACATATATAACTGTATTGGCTGATGCATGAATAATATAAGGAATAACAAACGATCCATACCTCTCATATGCCCATGCAATCAAAAGTCCCAGTATGAATCCATAAGCCGCCTGAACAATATTGCCATGATAGAGACCGAATATTAATGCCGACATGGTAAGCGCCATTATAAGTCCATAGTCCCTTCGCATTCTGTTATATACGATTCCTCTGAATACTATCTCCTCCGTAAGAGGTGTTATTAGACCGTAGATGAGAATCCCAAGAGGCAGACCTAATGAAAACTGTCTGTCAGCCACCTTCGAATACTCGGCACTTGCCCTGACAATTCCTGTAAGAACAAATAACATATTGAAGAAGAGTGCTGCAGACACACCAAGAACGGCACTGTTAATAAACCAGCGTCCTGGACTGTCCTTATGTAATATAACCGGCTTCTCTTTCAGAAAAAAAGGTAAGACTGCAACCATGGCAAGTACTACAGCTATCAGCTTGATAATGGCTGTTGCAAGAGAACTTGCGTCTCCTATTGCTACTGCCCTTTCGGGAGCAATATCAGCAACCAGTTTTACTACAATGGCACCAGTTCTTATAACAAGTATATCCACCGTATAGTAAATTATAATCGGATAAACAGCATTCCATGCCTTTATAAATGGAGCATCATGTGCTGGATAATCTGCAGTTGTACGATTCTTTAGTGATAATAGCCAATTTCCCATAATCTATTTTGTACAAAATGCTTGACAATGATTAATAATAGCATTATAACATAAGCAAATAAAGTTGCTAGGGGAGCAAAGGATAATTCCAAGCTGAGAGTGATGAAATGTATGGCATTTCATCTGACCCTTATTACTTGATCCGGACCATACCGGCGTAAGGAAGCACTAATTGCAAATGTATTCCGATGACTGAATTAGTTCAGTCATATTCAAGTATCCTCCCCAGCATGTACTGACGGAGGTTTTTTTATGCAGACAAAAACAAAAATTCTAGTAGAAGGCGCTGCAATGGTAGCCCTTGCCACAATCCTTAGTTACATCAGAGTGTTCAAGCTTCCATGGGGCGGCTCAATCACATTACTGTCAATGCTTCCAATCGCTGTATTCTCTATCAAGCGTGGAATCAAGGCAGGCTTCATGGCATCCTTTGCATTCTCAATCCTTCAGTTAAGCCAGGGTGTAATTGATGGTTTATTTGGATGGGGATTAACAGCAGGTATGTTAATCGCATGTATCTTCCTTGATTACATCGGAGCATACGCAGTTCTTGGTATTGCAGGTATCTTTAGAGAGAAGAAACTTGCAGGCTGGGTAGCTGGTACAGCTTTAGCTATTGCATTAAGATTCGTATTCCATTTCTTAAGTGGTGTAATCATCTGGGGAAGCTTTGGTCAACTTTGGTCAACATTCTATACAGAGAACTCATGGCTCTACAGCTTCGTATACAATGCCTGCTATATGTTACCAGAACTTATCTTCACTGTTATCGGTGCTATTGTTTTATTTAAGCTTCCACAGACTAAGAAGTACATCCTCGCTGATGACTAAATCCGTTTGAATTAATTATGAGTACATGTCTTATTATCTCTGGTGGGCATTGTGACCACATCAAAGTGAATGAAGAAGTGAACTTTATCATAGCCTGCGACGCGGGCTATGATAACGCTTTGCGCAATAATTTAAAGCCTGATTTAATTATCGGCGACTTTGACTCGTATAACGGAGACATTGAGACCTCTCGTGGCGACATTCCCGTTCTGACATTCCCTGTACGTAAGGACGATTCAGATACAATGCTCGCTGTTAAATATGCTACACATCACGGATATGACAGAATCATTATTACCTGCGCACTTGGCGGTCGTATGGACCATTTAGTCGCTAATTTACAGGCTTTAAGCTACATTGCCTCTAAGAAGTGCATGGGCATCCTTATATCCGATTCTGAATGTATGTATTCTCTTTTCCCTGGTGCATACAGCTTCCCTAAGAAGAATAATAGTTCATTCTCATTATTCGCCATGACAAATGATGTTCAGGGCATCAGCATCAGCGGAAGCAAGTATGATGTAACAGGTGTTACTTTACATCACAATGACCCAATGGGCTTAAGTAACGGCTGGGCAAGTGACGAAATCAATGTATCATTCGTATCAGGAACACTTCTTGCCATTGAATCAGATCTAACAAATGATGGTCTTATTTAACGCAAATGAGTAAATAAGCTTTTCCTTAACCTTAAGTCCGGTTATCCTATTCAATGCCTCTTCGTAATAATCAAGCTGCGCTGAATATCTTTCTATAAGTTCTCCCTCATTTGCTACTCGATCAGTCTTATAATCAAGAAGAACAATCTCATTATTCTCAACAAAATATACGTCAATAATACCCTGAATAAGCACCTGCTCCTCTTGAGGAAACTCATCATTTAGCCTGTTAGCTGCTATTCCCAGAACAAATGGCTGTTCTTTATACAGATTACCTTCCATATCAGCGCTTATCATACGCTTACATGTATCCGTAAGAAGGAATTTCTCCACCTTTTCCTTATTAACAAGATCATAATCGCTAAGATTTATAGCTCCAGAGTCGATTTTAGAAGCTATTAACGCATCTAAATCACATTTTCCGCCTATATTCTTATAATCTATCAGCTCTAATACTCTGTGGTAAGCACTTCCCACTGCTGTTCCGCTCTTGCTTTCTTCCTCCTTACGGGCAAAGGAAGGAATATATTCCTTAGTATTGGAATGAGTCTCGAAGAATTCTGCAGGAATCTCTTCCATGCTTCCCTTAACCATGGCATCAGAGATTGCAGCCATCTTAAGCTCCGATACGGATGTCTTAACATACATATCCTTAAGATTTGTATGAGGATATTCAAAGCTAAGTCTTTCGCTGACCTCTGGTGTGGCATTAGTCATATCGTTTTGGGTAAAGTTCTTTATATTATCAAGAAGATCAGCCTTCTTAATTCTGTCTGATATTTCAACAGATTCAAGGTCATCAGCAACATAATTCACAACATCTATTTGACCATTCCAGTCATCGTCATATCTGGTCTCAGAGAGCACCTTTAAGTATGAGTCGAATTTCTTCCTCTTCACATATGGAAGAAGCTCTGATTCCCCAGGTTTTTCGCCAACTTTCAGCTCTTCTGACACGGCTGTCATAATCAACTTTTCTTTAGCTCGCGTCATTGCTACATACAGCACTCGAAGCTCCTCCGATAAGGCATCTGTCCTTATCATTGAAGAAATGAACTTCTTCCTGATATCAGGAGTTTTTACTCTTCTTTTAGTATCAACATAATTCATTCCAATACCATATCTGCTGTGATATATAACCTCCTTGGTCTCATCCATTCGATTCATGCCCTTTGATAAATTAGCAAGGATACAAACCGGGAATTCAAGACCCTTGCTCTTATGCATTGTCATAATTCTGACTACGTTGGCATTCTCATCAAGTGTAACCACTTCGCCCTCATCAGATTCATACTTCTTCATCTTCTCAATATATCTGGTGAAGTTGAATAATCCCTTGAAGCCATCATTACCGAAGGCTTCAGCCTTATTAAGAAGCATTAATATATTAGCTTTACGCTGTTCACCCATTGGAAGTGCTGACATATAGTTAATATATCCATAATCATGGATAATCATACGCAGAAGCTCATGAATAGGTGTATAAGGAACTAATTTCCTGTATTTATTGTATTTTTCGATAAAATCCGAAGATTTAATCTTAAGACCATCAATATCTATAGCATCTAACAGCGGATTTGCTTCTCTGATAGTTTTAATTTCGTTATTTGTGAGCGTAATCATCGCCTTATATGCGCTGTCTCTGTCGATTATCTTAAGTAGAGCTATATCATCCTCAGTAAAGCCACCCAGACATGACTTAAGCACACCAAACAGTGGAATATCCTCATAAGGATTATTTAAAATCCTGAGGAAATTAAGCAGTATAACAATCTCCAAAGCGCTAAAATAACCGTCCTTGGAGGTAACATATGCCGGTATATCCTGCTCTCCCAGAACCTTCTTAAGCTCCTCAGACAGATCTCCGCTGCTTCTCAAAAGAATTACGATATCGCGGTAAGTACATGGTCGCATAACACCCGTATCTTTATCCTGAACCTTATAATCTGCAATAAGTGCCTTAATTCTTTTCGCGATAAGTAAAGACTCTAACTCTTCTTTACTATATTCATGGTTTGAATCCGGAGCTATTAACAGAAGCTCAGCCTTAGTATCAGCATCTGTATCCACATAGTTAGCTCCTGCATACAATCGCTGATTAGCATCGTAATCCACTCCGCCTATTTCACGATCCATTGCACGCATAAAGACAACATTAACCGGATTAATTACCGAGCTTCGGCTTCGATAGTTCATCGACAGATCTATTCTTAGAAGCGGTCCCTTATCTTCTGTATAGGAATCATACTTCTCCATAAAAAGTTCCGGATTGGCGTTACGGAATCTGTATATGCTCTGCTTGATATCTCCAACTATAAATCTGTCGTATCTGCCTTCATCTTCGCCAGAAATACTATGGATAAGAGCCTCCTGAATATAATTGGAGTCCTGATACTCATCAATCATAAGCTCCCTGAAGCTTGCCCTGGTATCCTTTGCCACCTGCGTTGGTACATATACTCCGTCTTCTTTCTTAAGCAGAATCTGAAGCGCCAGATGCTCCATGTCAGAGAAGGTAATAAGTCCTTTTCTTCTCTTCTCTGCCTCCAAACGTCTGTAAATCAGTCTCGTAGCCTCCATTAGAGCCTTCGTCACCTTGGAAAGCTCATTCATCTGGGCAAGAATTTCATCAATGTTTAGACCGCAATAGTCATTTATTATGCCATTAATTAAATCCTTATATAAGTCGCGAATATCCTTGACTCTGTCCTTCTGCTCCGCATCACATGAGGTCTTTGTAGGCAGGCGTCCCCAGTCTATCTGCCCACGGGCAGCCTCAATAAATCCCGCAAAATCGTCACTTTTGAGATTCTCAAGCATCTGCAGATCAGCCTGTATTCTTGGAATGTACTCTACAGGCCCAAGTGAATCACATTCACAGATAAGCTCATTTGCCATATTTATAGCCGAATCAATATCACGCGATATGTTTCTTTTAAGCGCATTGAACCACTCTTTCTTCTCAAGATCCTCTATACTATCCGCATCATAATCCATACTTCTTACATCAAGATAATCATCAACAAACGGAGCATCATCTGCTTTATCCAGGGACATAAGTAATACATCCTTAAGCTTTCTTAGATTATCCTTGCTCTCGAATCGTGACAGTAATTCCTCAAAATATGGTATATCTCTCTTTGCAAGCATCTCTTCAATGCATTCTTCGAGAATATCATCCGTGATAATTGTCATCTCGGCTTCATTAGCAAGTCTGAAACCCGGTTCGAGTCCTATCTCTGTGAAGTTATTCTTAAGTAAGTTCAGGCAGAAGCTGTCAATTGTGGTAATCTGTGCATTAAAAATAAGCGCAGCCTGCTTCTGCAGATGCTCATTATCAGGGTTATCCTCCAGCTCTGATGAAAGTGCCTGCACAATTCTCTCACGCATCTCAGCTGCAGCAGCCTTGGTAAAGGTAAGTACGAGTATCTCGTCTATATTAACAGGATCATTCTTATCAAGAATCCTCTCAATTATTCTCTGAACAAGGACCGTCGTCTTACCGGAACCTGCCGCCGCAGATACCAGTATGTTATTACCTCTGTCTTCAATTATCTGTCTCTGTTTAGGACTGAATTCTGGCATTTGCACCCTTTCCTTTAGCTAATTTCTTCTCTCATTTTGTCAAAGAGTTCTTCATCATCAGGCTTAATATACTGATGCTTCTTATATCCCGGAAGCTTAACATCGAATCCGCATACTCCCTTATACTCACAATATGCGCAGGAATCATTCCCGGAATCCGATGGGCTATCCTTTAACTCAAGTGGATTAACTGATATCTCACCACTTATTATTTCTTTAGATATGCTTTTTAACTTATACTCAGCATATTCAGTAATAAGCTTCATATTATCTTCGCTTATAACACTTGAAGCCTTGGTCATACTTCCATCCTTCTTGCGTTCAACAGGAATAACATCCGACTTGGCTTCTCCTGAATTATCAAGGCTCTTAATTATATCTTCAGAATCATTAACCAGTCCCTTGGTTCTAAGGGCCTTAACAATGGACTTTTCTATCTCCGCATCATCTATGCTTCCAGAAGCATTAACCATAGGATCATCGATGTGGTAGTACAGAAGTGCCGCAGGAACAGCTTCCTTTCTCTCCACCGCCTCTATATCCTTCATAGCCTCATTAAGATATACAACCATCTGCAGCTGCACTCCATGATAGAAACTAAGCAGACTGAAATCCTTATTTCCAGATTTATAGTCAACAATCTTTACTAATATTCTTCCGTCCTTTTCACTTACATCAAGACGATCGATTTTACCATTTATATGCAGCTTTTCCTCTTCTTTAAGTCCCGCATTAATAGTTCCAAGACTCTGTTCCCTTGAGAAGACATACTCATAACGATATGGCTTAAAATCACTCATTCCAAGCTGGTACGAAAGGGTCTTAACTGTTCGAAGCATGACAGACTTCATGCGTTCAACAATATATTTATTCTTCTCGTTCTCAAACAGAATTGCATCCGTATATCTGGCTGCCATTTGTTCAACTGCTTCATCTATAAGCTCTTTTCCTGTCTCTTCATCGAAGCTCGTCCAGGTAAGCCCCTTTTCCTTTAACAGATTAACGAATATCTCCAAAACACCGTGATATATATTACCCATATCTGTAGCATTAACACCATATTCGTCGCGTTCTTTAAGACCAAGTCCATACTTAAGGAAGTATGAATATGCGCACTTAGCAAAGGTCTCTATTCTGCTTATGCTCGCATACAGCCTTGTTCCATATAGAATACCCGCAATCCGATCATCCAGGTGGCTTCCGTTATAGCTATAGAAAGCATTGCTTATCATCTGTGACAGGAATTTTTCATCATCCTTGGCTATTGTAATGGCATCGAACAAAAGCTTTTTATCATCTTCAGTAATAGTATTATCAGCATAACTGCGTATAAGTGTTGATATAAGCTCATATAGTTCATCCAAAGTCTCAATATTATCAATCCGATCACCCTGGGCACTACCCTTTATCCCCGGAAAAAGCTTATTAATCTGTTCAACCATATATGATGGCCTGATGCTGCTACCGCCGTTATCCATCGCTATATAGGACAAATACAACCCTCTCGATGGCTTGGTAAGATTACTGTATAAATAGAATCTGCCAATATACTGCTGCTGACGTGGTGAAGGTGCAAGTTCAGTTCCGGAACCTGTTAAGAATTCTCTGTCGGAATCAGATATAATTCCTCCATTACCACCACTCTTTGGCACCCATCCATCATTAAGTCCTAAGAAGAACAGATACTTAACCGGTTTAAGACGGGTTCTCTCCATATCACCGACTATAATCCTGTCTACACTCTGTGGAATTGTTCCAACCTCTATTTCTTCAAAGCCGGCCTCCAGTATTCCATAGAACTCCTCCAGATCCATCTTCTCTGTACCAACAAGTGTATGAATCTGCTCCAAAAGTTCACAGGTTCTTATATATATCTGACTGTATTCCTTCTCCCTCGAGAAATCACCATCATTCTTAAAACACTCAGAATATGCAAGAAGCTTATCAAACGAGCTGTTTTTCGCCGTAAAATTATATAACGATTTAACAAATGCACCGGTTTCCTGTGCTTTTTTACTGCAGAAGTCTCCATCTATGAGCTCAGCAAGCTCTGATATGAACTGTTCACGTATCCTGTTGATATCATTAAGCATTGGAAGTGAGCCTTCGCCCTCACCATTAGCCTTAGCTTCATCTGCAAGCTTCATATCAGATGTCTTGCGATTGAACATTGACATATACGCTTTGCTCCCCCTGATTCCAGTAGCAACTATATATTTCTCAAATATGTCAATATCATCCATAGCTAATCCTGTAAAACCAGTTCTTAAGTACTGGAATACATGATCGTAGTCAAAATCATATACAAATAACAGAATTGCTGACTTTATATACTCTACAAACGGATTAAGCACAATGCCCTTAGTCTCATCAATATATACAGGAATATCAAACTCCCTGCTCTTCTCCATAATGCAGGCAGAGTATGCACTTAAATTACCTGATATGACTGCTATATCCCTATAATATATGCCATGTTCACGCACAAGGCTTCGGATGTTGTGCATAAGAAGTGTAACCTCGCCACGGATATCAAGACACTTATCAAGATATATATTCTGAACACCCGCATCTGATGTATATGCCTTGACTGGATATCTAAACAGTTGCCTCTCTAAATGAGCCAGTTCAGGAGCCTCCCTAAATCTTGCTCCAGGTAATAAAATATCAGGTGCTTCCACTTCACAGTCATTCATCTTGGCAAGCTTAAGAATATACTTATAGGATTTCATGGTGAAGGCAAATATATCATGCTCATTGACTTCTTCAGTCATATCCGCATTATCAACAGAAAGCGTGATAATAACGCGTTCACAGACCTTCATAAGTGCTCCTAATACTTTACCCTGAATAGGTGTAAAACCCGTAAATCCATCAAATATGACAATGCTGTCACGAAGTATTTCTGACTTGAATACTTCTGTATAAAGCACATCCATGGATTCTTCTGTAGTAATATAGCTCTCCTTAATATACTCCTTAAAATATCTGTATATTACATCAAGATCACCAAGCTTATTCTTAAGAGTCTTCCTGTTACCTTCAGAAGCATAGTTAATGAGATCCTTCATCGCACCATCGTCAACGCTGTACTGCATGAACTCTGATATGGCAGACTTAACCTCATGAATATACCCCGGCTTATCAAGCTTACCTGCAAGGTAAGGGATATTCTCTCTTACATCCACAGCGCACTTCATAAGCACAAGATTCTTACCTGTATCATCGAGTACCGGAGCATTACCCGCGCCGGTCTCCTCAAATATTCTGTGAGCGAGTCTGGAGAAGCTTAATACCTCGATATTCATTATGCCCCCATTAGGGCTTAACTTAACAAGGTCGGACTGAGTCTGCATGGTGAACTGATCCGGAACTATAAGAAGAAATCTCTTCTTAGGACATCTAACTGCTTCTTTGGTTATCCATTTATTAACTTTGTCGCTTTTACCGGCACCGCTGGCGCCAAGAATCATCTTAAGTGACATTAATATCTCCCGTTATTATATAAAAAGCCTCTGAAACGGCTCGTCAAACTATTAAGACAAGCCCCATCCAGAGGCATTCATACATCAGTCTACTTCTTAGCTCTGTATACTGCATCCGCAGGGTAACCACCCTTTAAACGCTGCATGCTTCGCTGTAAAGCATCCTTACTGTTCTTCCAGTCTGCATCCTTATTAACATAGTCAAACTTCTCAATAAGCCAAGACACATCGCCATATATCTCCTCTAACTGCTTACGCATGACAGGAATCATTACATCTGCGAATTCCGACTGTTTCTTCTCATTAAGATGCCTGCCAGCATAATCTAACATATCTGAAAAATGAGGCAGACAGAAACCTCTGCCATTATTTATCTTGCCAGCGAATTCTGGGTCTTTAAAATACATCTCGAAAAAGCTCTTCATATAACGGTCATAATGTTCCCTGAAGCCATCACAGATATAACAGGTATTATCACGGCTTCTGACCCATTCTGTGACCGAATTAGCAGCCTTGGAATCAGCCTTGGATAACATAGCTGTAATTCCATTAGCAGTGGGCTTATATTTCTTAAATGCCGCATCTGCCTGATCTAAAGTTCTCTTCAAATGAGTCTTCATGATCCATGCATTACCGAGCGTATTACCGTAATCAAACATCTTCTTATAGTGCGTACGGCAGAAGCCTGCAATATCCGTCTTCTCCCTTACGTCGCTCTCCATATAAGTAGATCCCGAACCAAGCACGAAGTCCATCATATCCTGTTCAATACTTCTCTCAATATTGCAGAATGGACACTCATCACCTGCGTTAACCGCATCATTAATTGGAATATGGTATAGTTTCTCTTTCATTAGTATTAATTCCTCTTAGTATTCCTTACCTCTTCGCCTAATTCCTCATGCATTCTGACCTTATTGGCGTACATCGCCTCATCAGCTTCCCTGAATAATCTGTTATAGAAGTCCGGTTCGCCGTGACGGTATTTGCGAGTAGAATATCCAATAGCTGTCGATATCCCATGCTCATTATATTTATTATAGTTGTCTATGCTCTTCTTGAAATCCTCAATTATATTAAGCACTTTATCAGCATGACCTACAACAATGGCAGCGAATTCATCTCCACCGAGTCTATAGGCTGTTCCAAGTTTATCAAAACTCTTCTCGATACACTTGGCGAGGCCTATAATCATCTGATCACCTGCATTATGGCCACACTCATCATTAACCTTTTTAAGGAAGTTAAGATCGAACATAAACAAAGTAACGGACTTGCCCTCAATGCCCATTCCATCTACATCATCGAAGAACTTCTCAAACTTGGATCTGTTACCAAGTCCTGTCATAACATCCTCATATGCCATCTCCCTGAAAGCATTATAGTTATTATCGGACTCAACCAGAGAAGTAATCCTCTTGATAATCGTACCCATAAGACCTAAGGAGAACAGAAGTAACCCCAGACCTATGACAAATCCCGTTCTGCCCGTCGTAGGCATCGTATACTGCAATACAAGGCCTATTAAACACGCTACTATCATAATCACGATGCTACAGCTTATTATTCTGCTCTCCGGCTTCTTCCAGTTGCTAAAAATGGCAAACAGACACACAATAGCTGTAATAACATAGTACAGATGTGTAAGTGGCATCAGTATCATAGGATCTGCAATTCCTATAAGGAAGGCTCCTACATTAATCAGTGGCAAAAACCATCCGGCAAATCTTAAATTACTGAAAATCCTGCCAAATTCCTCAAAAGTCTGCTCACAGAAACCATTAAAGGCAATTCCCATAAGTGTTAAGCTTAGGAACGATGCGAAGCTTACTACTACATTGGCATTAGTAAAGAACTGTGGAACATCCGAACTAAAGAATATCCAGCATAGAACAGCACACAGGAAAAAGGCATAGTAGCTTATCGACTTAATATTGAGCGATGATTCCGTAAACCGCATAAACAATGCCAGCATTGCCGCAATCGTGAACTGCGTAAAAATCATAATCATAATGAATATACGGCCAATATTATCGCCAATAACTGATGCCAGAATTGCATCTGCCGGTCCATATACAGGAGCCACATAATCATATCCCTGGTCATAATAAGGAGTAAAAGCTATTGTAACCTCCTTACCTGCCATCCATTTCTTAAGCGGAATCAGAACTCTTATATTACCAATAAGATTAACATGGGTTAAACGTCTCCTCTCGCCATAACTGCCAAGAAATACATCGCCAACAAGAACCCTCTGCTTGGAAAAGTCCGAATAAAACATCATGTAATATCCATCCTTAACATTGGACGGAATTACATCCTTAACCACATATTTCGTACCCTTCCTGGCTTCTATATGGAATGGTGTACTAACCTCACCTATGCCCTCGATAACCAGTGTATCGTTGGATGTAACCTCCTCACTTACATGGAACTTAGTTGGTTCATTTTTCGTAACGATACCAATGTAAATAACCACAATAATGAAGAGAATAAATACCACATTGGGAAATATCTTAAAAATTTGTTCCTTAACCTTCGCGTCCATATACTACCTCACGCAAAACAAAATACTACAGGCTGTTAACAAATCTCATGAAAGCCTCACGGCCCTCCTCAGTGCACTTGTATACTCCGGCATCCTCAAGAACATGTACGAAGGTCTTACCAACCTCCTCACGGACTATATCCATTACATTATCACAATTCAGGTCCGTTAAATGTCCCTTGAAGGAATCTGCCCAGTCAGCATGTGCCGCTGTAAGTGGGTTGGCTCTCATATCCTCTCCAGATAAAAGCGCCCCAGCCACAGCATCCAGCTCCTTAACAAGTCTGGCTGGCAGAATAGCAAGGCCCATTACCTCGATAAGGCCGATATTCTCCTTCTTGATATTGTGATACTCTGCGTGTGGATGATATACACCCATTGGATGCTCGTCAGTTGTTATATTATTACGAAGAACCAGGTCAAGCTCGTAGAACTCGCCCTTCTTTCTGGCGATAGGTGTGATTGTATTATGTGGTACACCATCAGTCTCGGCAAAAATGAATGCGTCTTCGTCTGTGTAAGCTCTCCAGCTTTCGAGTATGTGGGTTGCGAGCTTAATAATTCTCTTATAATCAATGCTACGAAGTCTGATAACCGACATAGGCCAGTTAACAATACCTGCCTCAATATCCTCATAGTCCTTAATCTCAAAGGTCTGCTCATAATCAGCCTTAGCCATGGCAAATTCATAATTACCGCCCTGATAATGGTCGTGAGCAAGTATTGATCCACCAACAATTGGAAGATCGGCATTGGATCCAATCATGTAGTGCGGATACTGACTGATGAAATCGAACATCTTCCTGAAGGTATCCTCATTGATTGCCATAGGCACATGCTGGCCATTAAGAAGAATACAGTGCTCGTTATAGTATCCGTATGGCGAATACTGGAAGCCCCATGCACTGTCATTAATAGTGATTGGCATAATTCTGTGAGTCTGTCTTGCTGGATGGTTCATACGGCCTGCATAACCCATATTTTCAACGCACAGCTGGCACATTGGATAGCTTCCCGCTCCAGCCTTGGCAGCTGCAGCAATAGCCTTAGGATCCTTCTCAGGCTTGGCAAGATTAATAGTAATATCAAGCACTCCATACTTTGATTCATGAGTCCATCTGATATCCTTGGCAGCTCTGTAACGGCGGATATAGTCCGAATCCTTACAGAATTTATAGAACCAGTCCGTTGCCTCACGTGGTGACACTTTGAATAACGTCTGATATTTATCAATTACCTCCCCCGGACGCGGTGTGATTG
This sequence comes from Lachnospiraceae bacterium, assembly GCA_045615825.1. Taxonomy (GTDB): domain Bacteria; phylum Bacillota; class Clostridia; order Lachnospirales; family Lachnospiraceae; genus Colinaster. The sequence goes on along the minus strand of JAZLFL010000090.1, from coordinate 5,547 downwards.
TGTTCATAAGTCTGGTATCAAAGAGGTCTCTTGCCACGATATTATCTTCAACAAGCCCACGCTCAACAGCAATATCAAGAAGTCCCTTTAAAATATCCTCTAATGCTTCATTCTCCATTTTCTGAGGTTCAAAGCTTTCCTCACCATATATGTCTATCAGCAGATTGATTGCATAATTCCTCTCTGATTCCGGAATAAGTTCACTTCGTATTCCATATTCAACTAATTCCCCAATTAGTCTGTATAATTCTCCCATTTTACACATCTCCTTTTATTAGCGCTTAACTGTCACATTTCTTATCAGATTTATATATTCGGATACCTGCTCATAGAGTAGATCTGCCGAAGGATTACCACTCTCAAGCTGAGCATCAGTAAGTCCCTTAATGGTAAAAGAGATTAGATTCTCAACCTGTTCAATCTCCACGCCATCCTTAAGCTCAGGCAGGCGTAGACGATTCTTATAGTTATCCATCGCCTCCTCATATCTGTTAAGGTCCTCCAAGCTCATCTGTCTGATGGCTATCTGGCTCTCTGACATCGCTCCGTCAATAAAACCATACATATATGGGTAATTACGAAGCACATTAAGCTTAGCCTGCTCAAGCTTCAGATGATACTCAAAGTAATCTGTCTCATCCTCAATATATCTTCCATACTCAAACAGAAGATATCTGATGCTGTAATTAAGTAAAAAAGCATAAAGCCCGGCCTTACTGTCAAAATAGTGGAACAGCAAGCCCTTGCTGATACCTGCCTCCTTAACAATATCATCGGTACTGGCATGCTTATAACCATTCACCGCAAACATATGCAGTGAAGCATTAATCATTCTGTCCTGTTTCTCACTTTTCAAGTCAAAAAAACTCTCTCTCATCCACGTCTACCCTCTATAAAACCAATAATACCCCAATGTATTCTCATATATTGACTATTATAGACAATATACCACATTTTACGGCATAAAAAAAGCGCTAGCCTTATCGGATAGCGCAATTTCTATTATTTATCTATGTCAGTAAACTGATCTTAGTACTTGCCAAGTGAAGCTGAGTTCTCTTCGTTTGGAAGGTACTCATCACGGCCACCTGGAAGAATTGCATTAAGTACAATACCTACGATTGATGCAATTGCAAGACCTGAAAGAGAAATCTTCATAGAACCAACCATGAATGAGATAGCACCTGTTGCATTATTACCAGCTGTTGTGATATCTGCACCAAGAAGACCTGAGAAGTTGATACCAAGCGCAAGACCAACGATTACAGCACATACGATAACGTTACGGCTCTTCTGGAAGTCTGTATTGTTCTCAACCATGTTTCTGATACCTACAGATGAGATCATACCGTAAAGGATGATTGATACACCACCAACTGTTGCTGAAGGCATAGCTGCGATTAATGCTGCGAACTTAGGACAGAAGCTTAATACGATAGCGAAAATTGCTGCAAGTCTTACTACGAATGGATCATATACCTTAGTAAGAACGAGAACACCTGTATTCTCACCGTATGTTGTATTAGCAGGAGCACCGAATAATGATGCGATTGTTGTACCAATACCATCACCGATTAATGTTCTGTGAAGACCTGGATCCTCGATTAAGTTCTTACCGATTGTACCACCGATAGCTGAGATATCACCTACGTGCTCCATCATTGTTGCAAATGCGATAGGCATAATAGCAATAACTGCTGAGATTAACAGTTCCTTATCAAGTGAGCTGTTGAAGATGCTGAATACTGTATCCTGATACTTGAAAGGTAATCCGATCCATGCTGCAGATGCAACACCTGAGAAATCTACCTTACCAAAGATAGCAGCTACTAAATAAGAAGCAATAACACCCATAAGGATTGGGATAATCTTAATCATTCCCTTACCCCAGATATTACAGATGATGATAACAACGATTGCTACTAAAGCGATTCCCCAGTTAGAAGAACAGCTGTTAATAGCTGATGGTGCTAAAATCAGACCGATTGCAATGATGATAGGACCTGTAACTACTGGTGGGAAGAACTTCATAATCTTAGCACTTCCGAAGATCTTACATACAAGTGCAAGCACAAGATATAAGAGACCAGCACAGGCTACACCGAAACATGCATATGGAAGTGCTTCGGGTACTGAAAGACCTCTCTCAGCTCCCATTGCTGTAATTGTGAAATATCCTGACAGGAATGCGAATGATGAACCTAAGAATACAGGAACCTTCTTGCCTGTAACAAGGTGCATAAATAATGTTGCCAAGCCTGCAAATAAGAGTGTTGCAGATACGCTTAAGCCAGTAAGAATTGGAACTAATACTGTAGATCCAAACATTGCGAAGAGGTGCTGCACACCAAGGACAGTCATCTTACCCTTGCCGAGCGTACGAGCATCATAAATTGCTTCTTCATTTTTCATACTACTATCTCCTTCTCTCTATTAAAAATGGGCAAAAAAAATTAAAGGTACCTAGAAAATCCCTCTTAATTTTCCTCTTTTCACATACTAATATGTATCAGAATGTTAGTCAAGACAAAACCACAATATTTTCGATAAAAACGCGTGTTTTTTAACAAAATATACTATATCTTGTGTTTTCTTGATTTTATACAAATTAGAGAGTACAATAAGAATAGTTTTTTCATTACAATAAGGGAGACTGATATGGTTAAGATTATTAAGAAACTCATTATACTTATCACAGTAATCTCTGCAGTAGCCGGAGCTGCTTACTGCATCACAAGATTCTTACTTGCAACTGACAGCTGTTCGGGTACAGATGCTGACACAAGGGACGGTGTTCATCACGAGCCAGTTATGAGGAGCTATACAAAGCTTAATCTTGGAAGATAAGTTAATATCATTTTATAGGAAACAAAAAGAAACCTCGCCATGAAAGCGAGGTTTCTTTTTGTTTTATTTACTGATTCTGCTTCGCAGCAGCTATAATCTTGGGCTTCAAATCACGCGCCCTGTCCTTAAGCTTGCTAGGAGCTGTACGTGAAGTAATAATTGCAGATACGAGCTTGGCACTTACATCTATATGGTTGGTCTTAAGTGCAAGTACTGCAAGAATATAATTAAGAGTACTCTCATCCATTCCGCAGATTGGTGGCATCTCACTGCTTACTGCCTTGCTTAAGCCCTCATAAGCATTTTGGGTAAATTCCTCCTCATAGCCACGAACCTTAATGATGGTCGCCTCATCAGGCCAGTCAGCCGCCTTAAGCTCTTCTAACCAGCTACCACACAACCAGCCTGCCTTAAGACAGGTGTATGCAATCTCACTCGTTTTTGCCCTCTTGACAATGGAATTAGCTAATGCAAGCTGATATCGCTCAAGCGCTTCCTCATATGAGTATGTATCAAGTCCTAAATCATCAAGTCCCTTGAAATTACTGCAGATATTCTCATTAATGAGATTACGCTGTCCAGAAGACATCGGCTTAAAAAATCTTGTGAGTGCAGCATGTCCACAGCTCTCACATACTACAACGTCGTATTTAAGAGGCTCAATGCGCTCATAACGCTGTCTTAAGTCTTCTTCAACGCTGACAAGCTTTGCCTTACCCGATAATACTGTCTTATTAGTAAACTTGCTATAGCATACTGGACACTCATATTCCTTGTCGAATAACATGTCCTTCTCTTCGAGCACAGGAGCGGCTTTAATAACCGCTTTATTCACTTCCTTAGTCTCGTCCTTTTTCTCGAAGATATCCTTACTGTTGATTCCTCCAAGCCCCATCTTGCTGAAGCCGTCAAATATACTTCCCACGATGTCTCTCCCTTTAGTCCTTACTCTGTCTTAGGTAATACAAATGAGCTCTTAAGCGATACGATGCGGTTAAATACCGGCTCGCCCTCTTTGCTGTCCTTATAATCTACGCAGTAGAAGCCATTACGTACGAACTGGAACTTGTCAAAGCCCTTTGCGTCGCGAACACATGGCTCAATATAACACTCTTTTCTAATCTCGATAGAATTAGGATTAAGATTAAGGCTTCCGTCCTCGTTATATACACCCTTCTCCTCATCGATTAAGTTCTCATATAATCTGCATTCTGCCTTAACCGCAGTCTCAGCTGCAACCCAGTGGATTGTACCCTTAACCTTACGTCCGTCAGGACTGTTACCACCCTTTGATGCAGGATCATATGTTGCATGAACAACAGTTACATTGCCATTCTCGTCCTTCTCACAGCCTGTACATGTAACAAAATATGCATGCATAAGACGAACCTCGTTGCCCGGAAACATACGGAAATACTTCTTAACAGGCTCCTCCATGAAGTCGTCTCTCTCAATATATAATTCACGGCCAAACGGAACTGTTCGTGAGCCAAGGCCCTCATTCTCAAGGTTGTTAGGAACCTCAAGATTCTCCATCTCGCCTTCCGGATAGTTATCAATTACAAGCTTAACAGGATCTGTAATAGCCATGATTCTAGGTCTGCTTGTCTTAAGATCCTCACGGATACAGTACTCAAGCATTGCATAATCAGAACAAGAATTAGCCTTCGATACACCAGATAACTCAACAAACATTCTGATAGACTCCGGAGTGAAGCCACGTCTTCTTAATGCAGCAATGGATACAAGTCTTGGATCATCCCATCCGTCAACAATGCCATCTTCAACAAGCTTCTTAATGTATCTCTTACCTGTTACTACATTCTGAAGATACATCTTAGCGAACTCTGTCTGCTTAGGAGCCTGCTCCGGTCTCTCCTTATATCCAATCTCAATTAATACCCAGTCATATAATGGTCTGTGGTCCTCGAACTCAAGTGTACATATAGAATGTGTTACACCCTCAATTGCATCCTCAATAGGATGAGCAAAATCATACATAGGGTAGATACACCACTTATCACCTGTGTTGTGATGACTCATATGAGCCACTCTGTATATTACAGGATCACGCATGTTAATGTTCGGGCTAGCCATATCAATCTTAGCTCTAAGAACCTTCTGACCATCCTCGTACATGCCATTCTTCATATTTTCAAAAAGCTCAAGGTTTTCCTCAACACTTCTGTCTCTGTATGGGCTATTCTTACCAGGCTCGTCAAAGCTTCCTCTGTATTCTCTAATTTCATCAGCAGAAAGGTCACACACAAAGGCTTTGCCCTTCTTAATAAGCTTAATAGCTGCCTCATACATTTGATCAAAATAGTTAGATGCATAAAAGAGCCTGTCGTCCCACTTTGCTCCAAGCCATTCAACATCGGCCTTGATTGAATCTACGAATTCAATCTTCTCCTTTGTAGGGTTGGTATCATCAAAACGGAGATTAAACTGTCCGTTATACTCCTGGGATAAGCCATAATTTAAAAGTATTGATTTTGCATGTCCAATATGGAGATATCCATTTGGTTCTGGTGGGAAACGAGTCTTAACAGTCTTGCAATGTCCCTCTGCTAAATCCTTCTCTATAATCTGCTCAATAAAATTCTTGGAAACCACTTCATTTTCCATCATTTATACCTCCTTAAGTCAAAACGGGGTTGTAAGAGACTACAACCCCGTTTAATTATAATTTTCAGTTTT
>JAZLFL010000089.1:0-3819 GCA_045615825.1 Lachnospiraceae bacterium | reverse complement strand
ACTGCGCGCCACATGAGAAACGCCACAGAGATTACATATCGTATTGGTATTGGTAATGTAGTTAAGCTTCGTAACAGCTTATCATCATATGACAGTGGTCTTAAGGCGCTCTATTCAACTAACGGAACCGTTGCACATGCCGACGACCTTCCAATAGCCGTATCATACGAAGAGAGTTATCCTGCTGAGACAGAGAATAATATCTTCGACTATCTTAAGGATGGCAATGTGGATGAATGTATCATGGAATCGGACAGCTTCTATAGCTGGATGAGCAATGTATACAGTGATGACTTCATGAGCATTAAGCTTAAGTGCCTTGAGTTCGTACTTAGAGCAGAGTCCGACATGTACAGGGCAGGTGGTCCGACTTATGAGTTCGCAAGCAGGAAGGATTATCTTCCAGAGATTATGAACATAACAGATAATGATCGTATGCGTACCTGGTTCATTGATAAGATGAAGAATGCCGCTAATGGCATTAAGTCAGGAAGCACGGATCATCTTCATCATCTGGTCAAGAAGGCACTGGATTATATTAACAGCAATTACTCGAAGGAAATCTCGCTTGATGAGATATCACAGATGCTGAACTTAAGCTCATATTATTTCAGCAAGCTCTTCAAGGAAGAGACTGGAGAGGGCTTCATAGAATACTTAACCAACAGACGAGTTGAGGAAGCCAAGGAGATGATGAAGGATCCTAACAGAAGTATGAAGGATATAAGCTCAAGTGTTGGATATTCGGATCCTAATTACTTCAGCCGAATCTTCAAGAAGAGCACCGGCACGACTCCATCCGAGTACAGGGACAAGATAATCAGCAGCATGTAGGTAATATATATATGAAGATTAAGAAGTTAGTTGCATTCGTTTTTTCTATAATAATGGTAATGTCATTAGCGGCGTGCAGTGGAGTGCCTGCGGAAAGTGGAGATGCTCCCAAGGCCGAGAAGGATGTAATAGAGATAGGCCTGTCCATTGACTCGTTAGTTATTGAACGATGGTCGAGGGAGAGGGATCTGTTCATAAGCAAGGCTGCTGAGCTTGGGGCCGAGGTTAACGTGCAGAATGCCAATGGTGAGGTGTCCGAGCAGATTAAGCAGATTGAGTACTTCATTGATAAGGGCGTTGATGTAATCGTGATCATCGCAATTGATGACCTCTCACTTAAGGATGTGTGTGCCAAGGCAAAAAAGGCCGGAATTAAGGTAGTGGCTTACGACAGACTGCTCAGGGATTCGGATGTGGATCTGTATATTTCAATGGATAATGAGAAGGTCGGCGAGCTGATGGCGGAGTACATTGTTAGGTCGATTGGACTTGAGGGAACGATTATCCAGATTAAGGGTTCTCCTACTGATAATAACGTTGAACTTGTGCAGGCAGGATTCGATAAGGTACTGGCCAATACAAATATTGTTGTTGATTATGCGGAGTATTCGGATAACTGGTTTGCTGAGAACGGTTTTGATGTGACAAGCAGATATCTCTCAGAGGGTAAGGTTCCTGATGCGATTATGTGCGGTAATGATAATATTGCTGCCAATGCGATTAAGGCGCTTATTGAGAACAGGCTTGGTGGTGAGATCTGTGTTGTAGGACAGGATGCGGATCTTGAGGCGTGTCAGCGTATTGTGGAGGGAACGCAGTACATGACAGTGTATAAGCCAGTTGAGAAGTTAGCCAGAATGGCAGCGGAGATGGCAGTCGATCTTGCAAATGGGGAAGATATTGGTGTAACGGAGACAATCTTTGATGGTAGTCAGGATGTGCCGTTTATGAAGCTTACTCCTATTGCGGTTACCAAGGAAAATATGGATGAGGTAATCACAGGTAAGTATCACTTACGTAACGAGATATACTTAAATGTGCAGTAAATATACGCAATAAGTTAATAATTATGTCACCGTAGGACAATTTTGTTATAGACAGAACAAAATTGTCCTATTTTTATATATGCTGGTCTTTTAAATCAGTAAAAATTTGAAGAAATTAGCAAGTTAGTGCTAGTAAATGTGTGATAAAGTACTAAATGTAACAGGGGGTAACCCCAGAATAACATAGGGAGGACAAATAAAATGTCAAAGAAGTTATTAGGTATTTTACTTGCTACAGCAATGGTTGCTAGTATGCTTGTAGGATGTGGCTCAGGCTCAGCATCTGCATCTGGCGCTAAGAAGGTTGGTGTTGCAATGCCAACAAAGGACCTTCAGAGATGGAACCAGGATGGTTCTAACATGGAATCAGAGCTTAAGGCTGCTGGTTACGAAGTAGATCTTCAGTACGCTTCAAACGATGTTCAGACACAGGTTTCTCAGATCGAGAACATGATCAACAGCGGATGTGCAGTACTCGTAGTTGCTTCAATCGATGGTGACTCACTTGGTGAGGTTATGTCACAGGCTAAGGCTAAGAACATTCCAGTTATCGCTTATGACCGTCTTATCATGAACTCAGATGCAGTTTCTTACTACGCTACATTTGATAACTACATGGTAGGTACAAAGCAGGGCGAGTACATCAAGAACAACCTTGATCTTGATAACGCAGCTGGTCCATTCAACCTTGAGGTTACAACTGGTGACCCAGGTGATAACAACGCTAGATACTTCTATCAGGGTGCTATCGACGTTCTTCAGCCATACATTGATGCTGGTAAGCTCGTAATTAAGTCTGGTCAGCTTGACTTCGCAGAAGTTGCTACAGCTAACTGGGCATCTGAGACAGCTCAGTCAAGAGCAGAGAACATCATCGCTTCTAACTACGCTGATGGAACAAACATCGACGCATGGCTTTGCTCTAACGACTCTACAGCACAGGGTATCGCAGCAGCTCTTGCAGCTAACTACACAGGAGCATACCCAATCGTAACAGGTCAGGACTGTGATATCGCATCTGTAAAGAACATGCTTGATGGCAAGCAGTCAATGTCAATCTTCAAGGATACAAGAACTCTTGCATCACAGGTTGTTAAGATGGTTGGTCAGATCCTTTCTGGCGCTACAGTTGATGTTAACGATACAAAGACATACGACAATGGTACAGGCGTTATTCCTTCATACCTTTGCGAGCCAGTATTCGCTGACGTTGACAACTACAAGGAGCTTCTTATCGACTCTGGTTACTACACAGAGGATCAGCTTAAGTAATAAGCTCATTTAGGTTGAAAAATCTAATAAAGTTAATAGCAGGCGGGTTTAAACACCCGCCTGTTTATTAGTAAAACATGATTAATGGAATTGGAGGGATTCATTTTGGCTAAAGTATTACTCGAGATGAAAAATATAACCAAAACCTTCCCTGGTGTAAAAGCTCTTGACAACGTTAATTTCAAGGTTGAAGAGGGTGAAATACATGCTCTTGTAGGTGAGAACGGGGCAGGTAAGTCGACACTTATGAATGTACTTTCTGGTATTTATCCATATGGTACATACGAAGGCGACATTATCTATGATGGTGAGATTTGTAAATTTAACAAAATTAAGGATTCTGAGGAAAAGGGAATCGTTATTATTCACCAGGAGTTGGCATTAATTCCTTATATGTCAATTGGTGAGAACATGTTCCTTGGTAACGAGAGAGGTACAAGCGCTTCTATCGACTGGAATGAGACTTACGGCGAGGCTGATAAGTATCTTAAGATGGTTGGTCTTAGCGAGTCTTCAAGAACTCTTGTTAAGGAACTTGGTACAGGTAAGCAGCAGATGGTAGAAATCGCTAAGGCACTTGCTAAGCACGCTAAACTGCTTATCCTTGATGAGCCTACTTCATCATTAAATGAAACAGACTCAAAAGCTCTTCTTGATCTTATGCTTA
>JAZLFL010000088.1:0-2342 GCA_045615825.1 Lachnospiraceae bacterium | reverse complement strand
TGCAAGTGAAAGGATTGCTCCACCAACAGCTGATGTTGATGAGAATCTACCACCGATATAATCATCCATGAAGAAAGCTGCAAGATAATCACTGCTCTTAGCAAGTGGTGATGTCTCAGATGTAACAGCGATCATATGATTACTTGGGTTAAGACCAGCCTTAATGATTGCATCCTTAACGAATGACTCATTAGTAAGTGTCTCAAGTGTTGTACCTGACTTAGATACAAGTACGAAGATTGAATGAGCAACATCAATTGAAGCAAGTACTGCTGCTGCATCATCAGGATCAACGTTAGAGATGAACTTAGCTTCCATCTTGAAGTTACCTGTCTTCTTAGCCCAGTTCTCAAGTGCAAGATAGATAGCACGAGGACCAAGGTCAGATCCACCGATACCAATCTGAACAGCTGTTGTGAACTTCTCACCAGCCGCATTAGTAATCTCACCGTTATGAACCTTATTAACGAAGTCAGCAATCTTAGTCTGCTGAGCTACGTAGAACTCTCTCTTATTAATACCATCAGCGATAACATCATTACCAAGCTGACCACGGCATAACTGATGAAGAACAAGTCTCTTCTCACCAGTATTAATTACAGCACCATTGTAAAGCTCTGCATACTTCTCTGTAAGCTCTGCCTCATCAGCGAGTGCCTGAAGATCAGCAATAATCTCATCATTAACAGCCTTAGCTGCATAATTATAATTAAGATCTGCTGCCATCTTAACTGAATAATTCTTAACTCTGTCAGCACCATTTGCACCTGACATTACTTCCTTAACAGTAACCTTTCCAGCATCCTGTAAAGTCTTGTAACTTGCAAGTGTATCAAGATTTTTCCATGAAACCATTATTATATCCTCCTTAAGCTACTAATAGCCAATTAACAATAACCTCAATCAGTATACCAATGTACCCTGTGTTTTTCAATAGATGATGGTCAGGCCCATGCGCCATCACTTCCCAATTATCTTCTTAACAACAGGCACTCTGGCAATACCCATCGACACAAGAATCGACACGATACTTATAACCACCGTCTCAAGTATTACTCTCGGAATACTATAAGAAAGTGCATCCGTGAACCGCCTCATAACAAGAATCGTTGTATACCCGCTTATCAGATATACACCCAGACTGTATCTGCCAAATGCCGTAAGCACCGGGAACTTATAATCAGGCAGCCTCTCCTTAAGCACGCCAAACAGACATATCCAGAATATCGAACCCACAAATCCAATAATCATTCTATAGATATCAATTATCAACATCTGCCACCAGATATTCTTCGTAATCCTGTAGCCGCCCACATAGATAAGCGCCTCCCTTCTATATATAAGTAAGAGACCGATGAATACTATAAAGCTTACAGCCAGTGCAATTGCCTTCTTCTCCTGGAAAAATGACAGCGACTTAGTCACTATCTTTTTTACCATACCTGGGTTATCCTCACTGGTTGTCCGGTTAACATAATATGCCATAACGTAGAATGGAAGCAGATATTTATACGCGTGAAGATTATATGCATCCGGCAGGAAGAACAGTGACAGATATATAAGTCCGTAGATAATTACATTGTCCTTCAGATAGAAATGCATAACCCATACGACAGTAAAGCTTATAATCATTGACCATAAGAACCAGTGATTAGTAAGGACTCTCTGAATGAGGGTTGTTAAGAATAATCCCGGGGTGTAGGTTATGTAGCCAAGCTTCGTATTAATGATGGCCTCACGTATTACTTCGAATAATGTCCAGATGAAGATTGGAATGAAGTACGTGGATACTCTTCTGCCTAGAAGCGTCCATCTGGATCTGCCATCAATGCATCTGCTAATAGAAGGGTACGCGAAGTATCCTGCGATAAGAGCAAAGAGTGGCATATGGAAGCTGTAGATGAACCAGTATAACCTGTCATCGAAATATAACATGTTATTAGAGAAATCCGCGCCGTTGCCTTCCTGAATGCAGTGACCAAGGACAACCATTATTATTGCGAAACCTCTTAATATATCTGGAAGGATATCTCTTTTAATTTTCTCGTTATCTGTTGTGTTTTTCACGTTTTCCTCCTTGAGATAACTCTTCGAATATGATAACATATTCTTCGTCGGAGGTGTGAATCATGGACGGTACATTTATTATTTTAGCAGGTGGATTATTAGTTATTATCGTAGGAGTTGTCGTTGTGGCAGCTGTTACTTCTGTTATTGCAGCAGTTGCTGGCGAAGAAGAGGATGATGACGAATAAATAGAAATAAAAAAGACCCGAAAGGGTCTTTTTTTATTGCACTGACACAACACCAGCCACTACCTTCTTGTAGTCCTCATAGTTCTT
>JAZLFL010000087.1:0-4421 GCA_045615825.1 Lachnospiraceae bacterium | reverse complement strand
CTCTTCCGCGTTAGGATCCTTGCCCTGGAAGTTGGCATAGATCACAGTCTGATTCTTCTCCTCGTCAATCTCGGCATGCCATGTGTACACAGAGAACTCGGAATCCCAAGACTTCTTATATACAACAGGATTTAACACCTTCTCGATATCATCAACCTCATAGAGGGACTTCTCACCAAGGAAGATATCGCCTGTGTGCTGATAGTAATGCTGGTCGAACCAGTCACCATACACATCTGTCGCAAATGGATTGTAATCGCCGAAGATCTCATTATCAACATGCGCTACCCATACATTAGGTGCGAATGGCTCCCAGCCTGTAAGTGGCTCAGCACCTGTGATAACTGCGCCAAGTGGCTCGATTGATCTGTATGTAATTCTGGCATCCTCAGTTCCACCGTTAATCGGATTAACATTCTCTCTGTAGATACCAGGTGCTACTAATACCTCATCACCAGCTACTGCAATTGCTGCTGCCTCGTTAATTGTCTTGAATGGAGACGCCTCGCTACCATTGCCTGTAGCTGTTACTGCCTGGTTAACATAATATTTCATTCGCTTCCTCCTATTTTACAACTACTGCTATATCTGCAGAGTTCTTATCTAATGTAAACTCGCCTGCAACTGCGTCTGTGGATACCTTGTAGGATCCTCTATAACCTGTTAATGAGACATAACCCTCTGCGTCTGTGGTTAACATAACATCTGTATTCCACTCCTTGTTAAAGAGGTCATCCATCATATGATATACAGGCTTAAGTGAGTTATCCTCTCTTACAATTCCACTTGGAGCATGAAGCCATGCGCCATCAGCGAAGTCCCATCCTGTTACAGCTTCAACTGCCGGGTCTGTGAAGAGTCTTCTGTACATCTCTTCCCATTCCTTACACTGGCGCTCCTCTCCTTCAGGAGTAGTTGGCCACTCGTCTACAACCCAGTCATTAAGATCAACAATGTAGTCTGGCATAATCTCGCCGGATACAAGTGTATTCTCTGTGAAGTGAAGTGGAAGACCGAATACCTTGAATCTCTCCAATACATCCTCAAGCCATGCCATGCCCTTATAGCCCTGATGCTGATGTGTCTGGATACCGATTGCGCTGATTGGAACGCCTGCATCAAGACAGTCACTGATTACTCTTCTGTAATCATCTGATAAGTTGAAGTCATTAATAAGAAGCTGTGCTTCTGGATTAGCTGCCTTAGCTGCATCGAATACTTCCTTAATAAGAGGAATACGACCATACTCATTACAGATTCTTGTAATCGCATTATCATACTTGTCGAATACTGGCATGATGACAGTCTCGTTAATTACATCCCATTTATCAATCTTACCCTTGAAGGCTGTTACATCTCTCTCAATACGTGCAAGCTGCTTCTCAAGGATTGTCTTATTATCATAGTCCATGAGCCATGGTGCACATACTGTATGCCAGCAGAGCGGATGGCCCTTAAGTGTTACGCCGTGGTCGATAAGGTAATTGGCAGCATTCATTCTGCTTTCCTGCTGAACATTACCCTCTGTTGGCTCATAATTACCCCAGTAGAATGGAAGAGTTGCATAGTTAAATAGCTTACACCATTTATCTACTCTATCCTGATAGAATACCTTGTCTCCTCCGTTGGTTACATCGTAGAAAGCAAGCATTTCCTTAGGAATATCATTTGTTAATGGAAGTGCATCGAAGCCACCACAACCGAATAGGAACTCATTGTTCTTAAGTTCAAATCGTACTTTGGTGTTGGCAACTGGCATACCATTAGCATCTGTTAATCTTACCTTTGCTGTCTGACATCTGTGTTCTACTAAATTACCCATTTTATCTCCTTTCAGGCATTTTCTTTATACTTTGAAACGATAGCCCACGCCCCAAATGGTCTCGATATACTGAGGGTTGGCTGTATCGATCTCAACTTTTTCACGAATCTTCTTAATATGAACTGTTACTGTGGCAATGTCACCAATTGAATCCATATCCCAGATCTCTCTGAAGAGCTCGTCCTTGCTGAATACATGATTAGGATTCTCTGCAAGGAATGTAAGAAGATCAAATTCTTTAGTAGTGAACTGCTTCTCCTCACCATTTATATATACACGTCTTGCAGTCTTATCAATCTTGATTCCCCTGATCTCGATGATATCATTAACCTTCTGATTAGTTGCCATCAGTCTCTCATATCTGGACAGATGTGCCTTAACTCTTGCAACTAACTCACTTGGAGAGAATGGCTTGGTAATATAATCATCAGCACCAAGTCCAAGTCCTCGTATCTTATCAATATCATCCTTTTTAGCAGATACCATAAGAATTGGTATCTGCTTCTCCTCACGGATTCTCTTACATACCTCGAAGCCGTCCATTCCGGGAAGCATCAGATCAAGCACAATGATGTCGTATTCCTTAGTAAGTGCCCTGGTAAGTCCACCATCGCCAGTATTCTCGATATCAACCTCGAAGTCACTTAACTCAAGATAGTCTTTCTCAAGTTCTGCAATAGCCATTTCATCTTCTATGATTAATACTCTGCTCATACATTGTCCTCACTTTCATCGTTAGGCTTTTCCTCGTATTTACGGATCACGAAATGCATACATGTTCCTTCGTTCTCCTTACTTGTTGCCCATATATAACCACCATGATCCTCAATAATCTTCTTAACAATTGATAATCCAATACCGCTTCCGCCCTGTGAAGAATTCCTTGAGGCGTCCGTGCGATAGAATCGTTCGAAAATCTTGCCAAGATCCTTAGTCGCAATACCTTTTCCATTATCCTCTATCTCAACCCGGATACTGTCTACTGCGTCAAGAATACGAATATCTATGACACCGTTGTCCTTATCCATATACTTCACGCTGTTGCCAATGATATTGTTGATGACCTTACGCAGCTGGATCGGATCCGCAATAATAAGCGTTCCGGCCTCCACCAGATTAACGAAGTTAAGCGTTATATTCTTATTCTCAAGATCCATTCCGACCTCTTCGACACAGTCTGTGAAGAAACCTCCCACATCAATCTTCTGGAAATGGTAAGGAATCTTGTTGCTGTCAATACTTGAATAATATGTCAACTCATTAAGCAGTCGGTCCAGGTCCTTCGTCTTGTCATAAATGGTGCGGATATACCTGTCCTTCTTCTCATCCGTATCAGCGACGCCATCGATGATTCCCTCGGCATAGCCCTTAATGGAAGTGATTGGTGTCTTCAGATCATGCGTGATATTACTGATTAACTCCCTGTTCTGCGCCTCAACGTGAATACGCTCCTCGCTTGCGTCCTTAAGCTTAAGTCTCATGTCCTCATAAGCGTTATAGAGATCGGCAATCTCACCATCCACATTGCTTGGGTCGAGCACATAATCGAAGTTACCCTCAGCCACGCACTCCATTGCCTTATCAAGCTTCCTGATATGATGGAAAACTCCCTTATTAACCCAGCTGGTTAGGAGAATATCGTAGATAATGAGCACTACAATCATGACCCAGATCAGCTGAACAACCATCGCCCTGGACAGCTGTGGATTACGATAGATGATCATAAGCGCTATGGATATAATCATCATTATCACAGGAAGTGACAGCAGCGATATGAATGTTATTGTAAGTCTTTTCTTAAGATCCATAATTCCCTCTTATAACAAATCCTTTCTATAGTATATCACCCACGTATCTGCGAAAAAAGAAACAAACTGCGAATCTTAAATAAAAATTCTATTAACTGCACAGGCTTCTAACTGGTTATATATATTCATAATATTTTGGGGATATGAATATTATCACTTTAGGTTTATGATACTTATCGTAGGGTTGTAGTCCTGGATTCTCTGTGGCTTCTGCTGCGGGGTGGGATTCTGGATTATTATGAGGATTTGATAATGACTAATAAAAGAGTGTTAACACTTCAGGATATTTCATGCTTGGGCCAGTGCTCCATTACGGTGGCACTTCCTATTATATCTGCATGCGGAATTGAGACGGTTATCTTACCGGCGGCTGTACTTTCTTCTCATACGGGAGGCTTTAACGGATATACGATAAGGGATCTGACGGATGATATTCCGGGAATAATGAATCACTGGATGAAGGAAGGGCAGGTATTCGACTGTCTCTATACAGGTTACCTGGCCAATACTACCCAGATAGAATATGTCTCTGAACTTAAGAAAAATGTAATCACTGAGGAGGGCTTATTAATCGTAGATCCTGCGATGGCTGATAATGGCTGTCTGTATACTGGATTTAATGATGAGTTCGTTAGAGCTATGGCCGGACTGTGCGGCAAGGCTGATATAATACTTCCTAATATTACGGAAGCAGCACTTATGACAGGTATGGAATATGTGGGCGGTTTACATAATTCCAATTATGTTGAGACTTTGCTTGAACGCTTATCGGGTCTTGGAGCCAAGAAGAT
>JAZLFL010000086.1:0-17357 GCA_045615825.1 Lachnospiraceae bacterium | reverse complement strand
AGGATTCTGTTCTGATAACATATATAACTCCTCCCATGTTGTAGCTTTAAAAAATCTGGCCCAAATATCACGTTTACGCGTCTTGTCATCTTCGGTTGCTAAATCTATTAGAGTTAAGTCTACCACATTAAGACTGAACTTGCTAGTAAACGTATGATGTGTCTTAGTATCTTGTAACATATAGCTGGAATAAAATGATTTATTATCATCAAATAAAGTAAAATCCAGAAAGCCTATATGGTGTGCAGGTCTGACATCCTCATAGGGTTCGCCAATTTTAAGATTATCGAAGCTCCTGACAAGGTATGTTAGGGAACGTTCAGGCCAGTTCTTTTCATTAATAACCTGCATCTCCATGTTGATAATATCATGGGAATTAAGAGTAACTTTGATATCTAGGATAAGGGTTTTGTCATCTGGTAATTTACCGATATCAATGGGGTTAGTAATCTCTGCTGTAATAGAATCTCCAATGTCCATAGGAAGAAATGACTTAAGAATATCTACTAGAATTTCGTTAGATTTTTCCTGTAGATACTTGAAGACAAAATCATTAGTAAGTCTGATAGGTAGCGGTCCAGTTGGACGAGCTGGCATGGAAATAGTTACAGTCTTTTCTTCATTTTGCATAGAATAATGCCTCCTTAGAAATGATAAATAAAATAATAGTGTTGGTTGGGAACTATGGCAGTCTAAGAATAATCGATTGAATCGAACTGACTGTCTAGTCACTGAATCACAAAGGAACTTGTGACGTGAATATAGTAGCATAATAGTAAGATAGATTCAACAAAGAGGAAAAAAGCGACAGAACAATGTCTGTCGCTTTAATGAATTCAGTATTGAATTTTTATTAATCGGCAGGAAGCTTGTAGCCTGCCTTGGTCATGTTGGTTTCGAAGTCATCAACAGGTACTCCTGCTTTCTCAGCTCCTCTTGCAATAGAGTAGTCGCCATCTTGAACTGAAGAATATATTTCTGAGAGTATACCATCAGTGTAGCCATCGGCCTGGCCTTGATTGTAGCCATCAGTCTGGCCCTGGTTGTAACCGTCAGACTCGCCTTGATTGTAGCCATCAGCCTGGCCTTGATTGTAGCCATCGGCCTGCCCTTGGCTGTAGCCGTCGGTATATATATCATTGTCATGAACTAATGTAAGCATATATTCAGTCCTCCACTCATCCTTAAGGCGCGCTTCTTTAATTGCCTCGTTAATTATAGTAGTGGCCTCATCATCAGTCTGGCCCGTCTGTATGTATTCTAACATACTTCGTGTTGATTGTGGTAATGATGAAAGGTCAGCGGTTGTGTTGAAGAAGATTGAAGTTGCACCATCATCATAATCCGGTATGTTGTGCTCATTGCATTGCATAGTGAATGTATACTGTGGAAGATTCAGTCCGAAGGGATCATATGTACATATAAAAATGACAATAGTTGATGGCATATCTTTGTAACTTACGCCTTCTTTTACATTGGCAGAATCTATCATTGAATGATAGTATCTATTCCGTTTAGGGAGCTCTAACTGAACATTCTTATTCTTGGATTCGTTCTGCATTTCTGCATTATAAACATTATTACTATCATCTTTTGCAATAAGGTCAAGTCTTATGAATTTGCCATCTGAATAGTCTTTAAGATATTTTTCGATATCAGTATTTTCCAGATTAATCTCATGATTTAGCAGAGATCTAAGAATGATTTGACTGTTCTCCTTGCTCGTGCATATCTTGCCAAACATAAAATGATCCCTGATAGTTAGTTCTTCGTACTTTTTCAATAGTATTCTCCTTCCATGCGCATAGATACAAATACATCGACAGAATAAAACATTACATTGTATCTATAATCAAGTTAATAAATTACAATCATAGGGAACGGCTGCCCGAAACGGCAAATATGAGATATTCCGATATGATAAGAATACAGTAGCATGCGTATACGAAAAAAGCAATTGTCAATTAGGATTGTGTCATAGGGTGAAGAGGGGAGCATGGGTAGTCGCGGGCAGTTTTGCATTAAAAAAGCGACAGAACCTTGTCTGTCGCTTTAATGAATTCAGTATTGAATTATTATTAATCAGTAGGAAGCTTGTAGCCTGCCTTGGTCATGTTAGATTTGAATTCAGCAACTGTAACTCCTGCTTTTTCAGAGCCTCTTGCAATAGAGTAGTCGCCATCTTGAACTGAAGAATATATCTCGGAGAGCTTTCCGTCAGATTGACCTTGATTGTAGCCGTCAGACTGCCCAATATTGTAACCTGCTTCATAACCCTCTTCGTGAACAGTCTTTAGATGGAGTTTTTCATCATATTCTGTAAGTAGCATATCATACACCTCGCTTCTGGATTTTTCCAGGATGTCTCTAAGTATATCGTTACTGATACAGTACTCGATGGCTGCATCAATGGCTTCTCTTTGCGTACAACCCTCATCTATATATCCATTAACCTTGCTTATGAAGATGGAATAATCATGAAGCCTTGTACATGTATTTAGGATATCCTCGTTATGACCGTAGTTGATATTAAGGACTCTAACCTTACACTCTAACATTGTATCAAAAATATGGTCTGATGTCATATAGCTGTCGGATAGGTTGATAAATGACTCGTCTGGAATCTTATCTTTACCATTATAAAGCACTACAAACTGAGGGCACGGTAGTGGAATTAGTTTTTTACCATATATGTCGAACCGATTCATTTTCACATAGGCTTCAAGAACCCTTGATACATACAGTAGGCATCTCAGTGGCATATTCGGATTAATAGTAGACTGATGCTCATAAAGATTAAGTGTTGATGACAGTATGAATGAGATATCATTCTTACAGGACATATATATGGCATCCTCCAGGGTCGTTATCTCCAGATCATCCGGATTATCATAATGCGAGCCATTAAGAGCATTATATAGATCAAGCAAATCCTTCTTGTCTTGAAATACACGTCGAATCAGAAAGTCCTTATATTTTCTCCTGATAAAGACTTCACGTAAAGGTCTCCAAATATTAAGTTTGCTTTTGTACATTAAGTAAGTACCTCCTTAGATAATAGTTTGTTCACAATTGGAATAGTTCGTCGATCGACGGAAAAGGATAATTGTGAAGTGATTAAATTGTTGGAAATATAATACAACATCTATTTGGATAGTTCAAATATGTTCAATTAGATGCGAGAGAATAACGAAGGTGTATAAGGCGAATAATTCAGTCGCGGGCAATTTTGCAATAGATATAGTTATTGTTTGGCAAAGCGGAATCTTGTATATATAATTAAGTTAAAATGTTATATAGGAGAGGTGACAGACATATGAAGATACTAGTTGTAATGCCAACAAATGAAGAACATAAGAAGATTCTCGCCGAGGCAGCGAAGGGTGCAGAGATTATATATATGGATGCGGCAGTTGTAGATGAAGCGATTGTTAAAGATGCGGATGTAATTGTAGGTAATGTATCGCCTAAGTTGATTACAGGGAGCAGTAAGCTTAAGCTGCTACAGCTTAATTCGGCGGGAACGGACGGATATACAGCGCCAGGCGTATTGCCTGATGGTGCGGTGTTAGCGAATGCGACAGGAGCATATGGACTTGCAATATCAGAGCATATGATAGGAATGCTTCTTACCATGATGAAGAAGCTCAATATCTATAGTGACAATATGAAGTCAGGAGAATGGAAGGATCTTGGCCCGGTTACATCCATCTACGGTTCTAAGACCTTGGTAGTGGGCTTAGGTGATATTGGAAGTGAATTCGCCATCAGAATGAATGCCATGGGAAGTGAGGTATCTGCCATCAGAAGAACTAAGGCCAATAAGCCAGAATATATATCCAGGATGTATCAGATTGACGAACTGAATGAAGCCCTTGAGGAGGCTGATATAGTTGCGACCTGCCTTCCAGGAACAGCTGATACCTACAAGATGTTCGATGCAGAAGCTTTCTCTCATATGAAGAAGGGTGCATACTTTATTAATGTTGGACGTGGTGGAGCAGTGGATACTGACGCATTGATTGAGGCCATGAAGGCTAATAGATTAGCAGGAGCAGGACTTGATGTGACAGATCCAGAGCCACTACCTGCAGATCATCCACTGTGGTCCACACCAGGAGTACTAATCACTCCACATGGGTCAGGAGGATATCATCTGTTAGAGACACATAATAGAATAATCAAGATAGCAGCTAATAATATTACGCATCTTCTTAATGGTGAACCATTTGAGAATGTGGTTGATATGGCTACTGGATACCGAAGAACAAATTAATAGATATGTAGGCAAATGGCTCGCCATCAGGCGGGCCTTATTATTATTCAAAAAACCCCTGAAATATGGTATATTCAAAGGGTATGAAAAGCAGAACTTTTAACACGATTTTCTTAATAATATTACTGGGCGGATTAATATGTGTTGCGGCTATTAATGTCGCAATCGACCCATTTTTTCATTATCATGCCCCAATATCCGGCATGTCATACACACTTGATGATGAGAGATATCAGAACAATGGAATTGTGCGCCATTTTACATACGATGCGATGATAACTGGCACCTCCATGACTGAGAATTTCAAGACCTCTGAGGCTAACGAACTGTTTGGAGTGAATGCGATCAAGACCTGCTTCATGGGCGGATCTTATAAGGAGATAAGCGATAATATCCGCACGGCGCTTAAGGCTAATCCGTACCTCAAGACAGTTATACGTGCGACGGACCAGTTCGATATCATCAATGATCCTGATAAGCATCCGAGCACCGATCCTGAGACTACATTCGAATATCCCTTCTACATGATTGACAATAACGTGTTCAATGATGTGGAATATGTGCTCAATAAGACCATTCTGTCCAATTCTGTGAAGATGGTGAAGAACACAGCTGCAGGTGTTCCGCCCACGACCTTTGATGAGTATATGAACTGGATGTCATCCTATACCTTTGGAAAAGATGCTGTACTAAGTACTTATAAGAGGCCGGAGATTACTGGAACCAATGCGCCGATCACCGAGGACGATAAGGCACTGGTTGAGGCTAATATTAAGCAGAATATTATTGACCTCGCGAGCGATTATCCGGATGTAACCTTCTATACATGGATACCTCCATACAGCGTGTGCTTCTATGATCAGGAGAATCGCAAGGGTACTCTTCAGAGGGACATGGATGCCATGGAGACAGAGATTGCAATGCTAGTTAAGGTGCCTAATATTAAGCTTTATGGCTTTGCCGATAAGGAGAATATTGTTACGGACCTTTCGTTATATAAGGATGTGGCACATTATGGGGAGTCAGTGAATTCCTATGTTCTTAGCTGTATGGCAGCAGATGAGGGACTTATTACAGAGGATAATTATAAGGATTATATGAACAGGGTTCGTGAGTTCTATATGAATTATGACTACGACTCTATCTATGAATAAAAGTGCCTGGTCACACTTGTGCGCCCTTGGATGCGCCTAAGCACTAATGTGCCCTTAAACCCATCGTCCCCAGCGGACAAAAATGGAGCAATTACATGTTATTTAACTCGTACTATTTTGTACTGTATTTTCTTCCAATTGTATTATTGTGTTATTATCAGGCGCTGAGGCTGGCTCGTAAGACTGGCAGTGAGGCGTGGCATAAGGCAGCACTGTGGGTGCTTGCCATAGCTTCCTTCGTATTCTATGCATATGATAATACTTACTATCTGGCGCTGCTTGCAGGAAGTATCATGATTAACTGGTTTGTAGCCTATATTATGAACCGTCGCATAGCAGGTTTACATAATACAGACGACACCCAGGCCCTGGTATCCTCCGCACAGCCAATCGCCCAGACAGACAGCCTCCAGAAGGCGATACTAATAATAGGAATAATAATCGATGTTGCAGTCATCTTTTACTTCAAGTATTACGACTTCTTCATCTCCAATATGAACAGCTTATTTAAGGCGGACTTCAATCTCCGTCATATCGTGCTGCCACTTGGTATCAGCTTCTTCACATTCCAGCAGATATCATATCTTGTGGACACCTACAGGGGCGAGACCAAGGATTACAGCTTCGTGGAATATGTGGCATTCGTATCCTTCTTCCCACAGCTTGTTGCAGGTCCGATTGTGCTTCACGGTGAGCTCATAACCCAGTACAGAGAGGAAAAGAGATGGCAATTAAGTGCAGATTCATTCGCTAACGGTCTCTATGTCTTCGCGATGGGTCTCTTTAAGAAGGTTATCATCGCGGATAAGTTCGGACAGGTTGTGACCTGGGGATGGTTCGACGTGAGTGCAAGAACAAGTGCTGATATGATGCTTGTGATGCTGTTCTACACCTTCCAGCTGTACTTTGACTTCAGCGGCTACTGTGATATGGCCATTGGTATTGCGAAGATGTTTAATCTGAATCTTCCAGTGAACTTCAACTCGCCATATAAGGCTGTATCCATTAATGATTTCTGGAAGAGATGGCATATGACTCTTACCAGATTCCTTACTAACTATATATATATTCCACTTGGTGGTAACCGTAAGGGCAAGGTTCGTACATATATCAATATTCTCATAGTATTCCTGGTATCGGGTATATGGCATGGAGCCAACTGGACATTCATCCTATGGGGAATGATCCATGGAGTATTGCAGGTGCTTAACAGAATGTTTGCTAAGATATGGAATAAGGTACCTAAGGCAATTGCATGGTTTATCACATTCATTGCAGTTAACCTGTTATGGGTAATGTTCTATGCGCCATCTGTAGGAGAGGGATTTGCGGTAATTGGTAAGATTCTGTCCTTTGATTCAATGCATATATCACCGGATCTTCCGATT
Organism: Lachnospiraceae bacterium; assembly: GCA_045615825.1. GTDB lineage: Bacteria > Bacillota > Clostridia > Lachnospirales > Lachnospiraceae > Colinaster. The sequence goes on along the minus strand of JAZLFL010000086.1, from coordinate 10,539 downwards.
CTGTTCATTATGAATGAGGTCAATATGATCCTTGGTATGCTTGGTCCAATTGGTGCACTATCCGCTACGTACTATCAGTGGTTCATGGTAATGTACATAATACTGGCCTTTGTAATTTGCTTATGTGGTAAGAATCTTCACGAGCAGGAATTTAAGCCTTCAGCAGGTAAGGCAGTGCTCGCAGCATTACTTTGTATCTGGGCAGTTATATCATTCTCAGGAGTATCTACATTCCTGTATTTTAATTTTTAGGAGTGGCAGACGAATAACAGTCTTATAAGAAAAGGTATCAATTATGAGCAACACTAAGAGTAGAAATAACTACATCGAATTATTAAGATTCATCTTCTGTATGATAATTCTCATTCATCACGCGGGATTTGTATCGCCCGATGGATCAAGTCCGCTTCCGTCAGGAGGAGTTATAGGGGATGCATTTTTCATGCTGACAGGATATTTTGCCTGCGCACATATCGTTAAGATGAAGGATAAGCCGAAGCATATAATGGGTTATTCAATAAGATATACTGTTAATAAGCTTTTAAAGGTTCTGCCATTTGCAGGAGCTGGAATTCTTATAGCATATCTATTCGATATAACTCATATTCAGGGTGGCACATCATTTGGTGATATGTGCAGCCGACTCTATACCATGATTGTTGAGCTTCTGTTACTTCCTATGGCAGGCATTATGAAGACGGATTTAATAACCTTCCGTAATGCACCACTGTGGTACCTCTCAGCAACACTTATTGCCCTTCCTGTTGTAATGTATATTGCAATGAAGTGCGAGGACTTATATAAGAATTATTTAATCTGGTTCCTTCCATTATTCCTGCAGGGATGGATGGTTAAGACCTTCGGCGGGGCTTTTCCTTGGATGGACTATAGTGGAATAGTATATTCAGGAGCAGTGAGAGGCTTCTCAAGCATGACAGTGGGCTTTGGAATCTACTATGCATCTAAAGCAGTAGCTAAGAAGATTGGCACAGGCAGTAACAAAAGCAAAGTTATGTTAACCATCGCTGAAATCACTCTCCTTATATTAACCTTCCTTAATATATACAGGGGAATTGGTGGATATGATGAGATAGCAGCCATATATGTAGTCGCAGGCAGTTTAACCCTTGCCTTAAGCGGGGCTACATACACAAGGAATCTAAGCACAGGTTTCTTCGCATATTTAGGCAGGCTTTCAATCCCGGTATACTGTGTGCACTGGGGTATATATAAGTGGGTATCATGCTACAGATTCGGAACAGGTTATCTGGCAGCAGTGCTTGTAACAATAGCTATAAGTGTATGCTTATCCGCAGCATTACTTGCGCTTGTGGATAGATACGAAGCCAAGAAGGAGTGAACTAATGGATTACGACAAGATTTTGAATGAACTTACACTGGATGAGAAGGTAGCGCTTCTTGCGGGCAAGAACAACTGGGAGACAGAGGACTGCAATGGCAAAATCCCTTCGATTATGATGACGGACGGCCCTCATGGTGTTCGTAAGATGACTTCAGAGATGGCAATGGATATCAATCAGGCTTATCCTGCGACATGTTTCCCAACAGCAAGTGCGATTGCGTCAAGCTGGGATCCTGAGGTGAGTAAGCTTATGGGTGCAACAATTGCCAAGGAGGCTAAGAAGGAAGAAGTATCCATCGTACTTGGATGCGGTGTCAATATGAAGCGTTCCCCACTCTGCGGACGTAACTTCGAGTACTTCAGTGAGGATCCATATCTTGCCGGTAAGTTAGGCGCAGGCTACGTGCATGGAATGCAGGGCGAGGGCGTTGGTACTTCCATTAAGCATTTCGCCGGCAACAACCAGGAGACAAGACGAATGAGCAGTAACTCTCAGATCGATGAGAGAGCACTGCAGGAGATATATTTAAGAGCGTTTGAGATTATCGTTCGCGAGTCCAAGCCTACAACACTTATGGCTTCGTATAACCGAATCAATGGTGTGTACGGTTGTGCCAACAGACATAATCTTGTTGAGCTGCTCCGCGAGAAATGGGGCTTTGAAGGCGCCGTTATCTCTGACTGGGGTGCAACAATGGATGCTGTAGAGTGCCACAGGAACGGTCTTACTCTCGAGATGCCATATGGCAGCTCTTACCATGCTGACAAGATTAAGGAAGCAATTAAGAACGGTGATTACTCAGAGGAAGAGCTGAATGAGGCTGCCAGGGAGGTATTAAGAACTCTTACTGCCTTACATGAGAATCTTGTTAAGGATTACAAGGTTGATTATGATGCGCATCATGACATTGCCCGCGATATAGAAGATAACTGTGCAGTATTACTTAAAAACAACGGCACCTTACCTATCTCTACATCTAAGAAGTTAATCGTTGTGGGCGAACTGTCAGAGCACATGAGAATACAGGGTGGTGGCAGCAGCCACATCCAGATTACCAAGACAGTTAATGCCATTGATACACTTAAGGATGCAGGATATAAGGTTGAATACTTACAGGGATATCATACTGATATATCAGCAGTTGATACAGCTCTCCATGTTGAGGCACTTGATTATATTAAGGAGCATAACGAGGATGAGGATACAGTAATTCTCTACTTCATTGGTCTTAATGATGCTACTGAGTCAGAGGGCTTCGACAGGAAGAACCTTAACATCCCAGATAACCAGGTAAGACTGCTTAAGGATATCTGTGGTGTTACTAATCTGCCTGTAGTCGCAATCACTTTTGCCGGAGCTCCTATGGATTATTCATGGGATAAGGATGTGGATGCGGTTCTTCATATGTATCTTGGAGGACAGGCTGTGGCTAATTCGGTTGCAGATCTTATATCTGGCAAGGTGTCTCCTTCGGGAAGACTTCCTGAGACAATTCCATTCGCTATCGAGGATACACCTGCTTACAGATATTTCGGTCTTGATAGGGACGATGTTGAGTACAGGGAGAGTATCTTCATCGGATATAGATATTATGAGACATTCGGTGTGCCGGTTAAGTATCCATTCGGTTATGGACTGACATATACAAGCTTTGAGTATTCGGATCTTAAGGTATCTGCTGATTCGTACGCTGGCGGAGAACTTAAGTTAAGCGTTAAGGTGCGCAATACAGGAGATGTCGCTGGTAAGGAAGTTGTGCAGGTATATATCTGTCCACCAGCTGACAATGCTATAAGAGCAGCTAAGGAGCTTAAGGCTTTTGCGAAGGTTTCGATAGATGCTGGCGAGGAGAAGGTGGTTGACATAACGTTAGATGACAGGGCCTTCGCCATCTACTGCGATGATGTTAAGGACTTCGATCTTATCTCTGGTGATTATAAGATTGCAGTCGGAGCATCAGTTCAGGATATTAAGCTTGAGGCAGATATTAAGGTAGAGGGAAGAGAGTATTTCCGTAACGAGAGAGAATTATTCCCATCATACTTTGCAGATAATAAGCATGGTATGGAGATTCCTGAGGAGGAATTCGAGCGTTTACTAGGAAGACCATTGTCGAGACTTAGTATGCGAGGACGAGGCGACTTCGATATCACATGTTCATTTGGTGATGTGAGCCGCGCATCCTTACTTGGTAAGATGGTCAGATCCATCATTAAGAAGGTAATGAAGAAGAAGCTTGGCGATGTGGATGAGAATGATACAGCATTCTTAATGGCATTCGCATGCATCGAAGAGGGCGCACTTGAGAGTCTCTTCAACATCACTGGCGGAGCAATCACACCTAAGCTTGCCGATATACTGATTGCCTTCGGCAATAAGCAGTATGGTAAGGGCATTGCACGAGCATTCAGGAGATAGATATGCCTGATTTTGAGAGGAATTATTACGCATATAAGGAGAAGAGCTTCTCTGAGAGGTTCTTCGGACATATTAAGACAGTGACAACACATAAAAAGAATGTGTGTCATGCCTGCTTTAAGATGGGCCTATACGCTCAGGGAATATTCCACGATATGAGCAAGTTCTCGCCTACAGAGTTCATACCAAGTGTGAAGTATTACTCGGGAACATTCTCGCCTAACGCAACAGACAGGGTGTTAACAGGAGTATCCACAAGCTGGCTTCATCATAAGGGACGCAATAAGCATCACTATGAATACTGGACGGATTACACTCCATCTAATGAGCCATATATCGTGGGCTGCCGTATGCCACTGAAGTATGTGGCAGAGATGGTGGCGGACCGATATGCAGCCTGCGTTGCCTACAATGGCAAGAACTATGATAAGGGCGACGCATGGAAATACTATGCTAAGAATGCGGACCAGCTGATTATCGACCCTGATTCAAAGGCAGTGCTGGAAGCAGCCCTTATAATAATGAGGGATAAAGGCGAGGATGAAGCTTTTGCTTTCATGAAGAGATTATTATCCCGTGAAAAGGGACGCAATTACGATAAGTCGATAATAGATTAATTGTTATCGCAGGTTATGCTCAGACAGTGAAGCCTGCATATTAAGGAACATAATGAGATATCCAGAATTTTTACAGGAAGGCGGCAGCATCGGCTTCGTAGCACCGGCGTTCGGCTGCGCCACAGAACCTTACAGATCAGCCTTCAATAATGCACTTAAGACATTCAGGGAAAAGGGCTATAACTGCATCTTAGGTCCTAATTGCTATGAGGGCTCAGGCATCGGAATTAGCAATACACCACAGGCTTGCGGCGAAGAACTTACGGAATATTATGTTAACCAAAACGCTGACATATTATTATCCTGCGGCGGCGGTGAATTAATGTGTGAGGTAGTTAATCACATTGATTATGAGAAGATTGCCGCGTCCACACCGAAGTGGTATATGGGCTACTCGGACAATACTAACTTCACCTTCCTGTCAGCAACCTTAGCTGACACGGCAGCGATATACGGACCTTGCGCATCAGCCTTTGGCATGGAGCCATGGCATGAGTCAATCCAGGATGCGTTCGATCTGCTTACCGGTAAGAAGCTGGAATTCACCGGATACGACAAGTGGGAGATGGACAAGCTTAAGAGCGATGAGAATCCGCTCCTTCCATATAATGTTACAGAGGAGTCGCATATTAAGACCTTCGCACCCGTACCTGGCACTGACGCGGACAGAGGGCATCTGCCAGCACTCAAGCCTGGTGCAGATATTACCATGAAGGGAAGACTCCTTGGAGGATGTCTTGACTGCCTCTGCAATCTGGTTGGAACCAAGTATGACAAGGTAGATGAATTCAACAGCAGATACGGTGACGACGGAATCATCTGGTTCCTTGAAGCCTGTGACCTCAACGTATTCAGTATCAGACGCGCCATGTGGCAGCTTAAGAACGCCGGATGGTTTGACAGCTGCAGTGGCTTTATCATTGGCCGTCCGCTCATCTTTGGAGAGGAGATGTTTGGCCTTGACCAGTACAAGGCTGTGGTTGACATAATAGCAGAATACAACGTTCCAATACTTATGGATGCAGACATAGGACATCATCCACCAATGATTCCGCTTATAACTGGCGCCAAGGCGTACGTATCAGCAAGCGGTAACGAATATAGCATTAAGATGGAACTGAACTGATATTTAAGTGTTGCTCCATCAGCCATATAGAACAACTAACAAAGAGGATAAAATGAACATTGTCTTACACCAGCCGGAGATTCCGGCTAACACAGGTAACATTGGTCGTACATGCGTTGCGACAGGATCAACCCTTCATCTGATTGAGCCTCTGGGCTTCAGACTCGATGAGAAATCCATCAAGCGTGCCGGTATGGATTACTGGGACAAGCTTGATGTACGCAGATATATTAATTACGAGGACTTCCTTGAGAAGAATCCGGGTGCGAAAATATGGATGGCAACAACCAAAGCCAAGCACTGTTATACGGATGTCACATTCGGTCCGGATGACTATATAATGTTTGGCAAGGAGAGCGCAGGAATCCCTGAGGAGATACTTGTAGACAACGAGGACACCTGCATCAGAATTCCGATGCTTGATGAGATCCGCTCACTCAATCTGTCCAACTCCGTAGCGATAGCGCTGTACGAGTCACTGCGCCAGCAGAACTTCGAGTCCATGAAGGTAAGTGGCGAATTGCACAGACTTAAGTGGAAAGATGCTGAATAATAAGGGCATTACACCCTATGAAAAGAGGTAACATATAACATGAGAAAAATTGATGCGATTGAGATTACTAAAGCCTTGAAGGATATGTGCATCGAGGCCAATCATTATCTGACACCGGATATGAAGTGTGCACTTAACAATGCTGTTCAGACAGAGAAGTCGCCACTTGGTAAGCAGGTCCTAAGTCAGCTTGAAGAGAACCTTGTAATAGCCGGAGAAGACATGATACCAATCTGTCAGGACACAGGTATGGCAGTTGTATTCGTTGAGATGGGCCAGGAGGTATATGTTGAGGGTAACCTAACAGATGCCATTAACGAAGGTGTACGCCAGGGCTATGTAGATGGATATCTTCGTAAGTCAGTAGTTAAGGATCCATTAATCCGTGAGAATACCAAGGACAATACACCAGCAGTAATCCATTATGATATCGTTCCTGGAGACAAGCTTAAGCTTACAATTGCTCCTAAGGGATTCGGTTCTGAGAACATGAGCCGCGTCTTCATGCTTAAGCCAGCTGACGGTGAGGAAGGTGTGAAAAATGCAATCCTTACAGCCGTTAAGGATGCAGGACCTAATGCATGTCCTCCAATGGTTGTCGGTGTAGGAATTGGTGGAACATTCGAGAAGTGTGCATTAATGGCTAAGAAGGCACTCACAAGACCAGTTGATACACATTCGGACATTGAGTGGGTTAAGGATATGGAGATAGAGATGCTTGATCGAATCAACAAAAGTGGTATCGGTCCAGGCGGTCTCGGTGGCAGCACAACAGCACTTGCCGTTAATATCAACACATATCCAACACATATCGCAGGCCTTCCAGTAGCAGTTAACATCTGCTGCCACGTTAACAGACACGCCGTTCGCGAATTATAAGGAGAATAAAATGGATAGACATATTGAAGCACCACTTAAGAAAGAAGATATCGAGTCACTTAAGAGTGGCGATTACGTATATATAACTGGAACGATCTATGTAGCAAGAGATGCAGCTCACAAGAGAATGGATGACCTTCTTAAGGAAGGTAAGGAACTTCCAATAGAGCTTAAGGACAATGTAATCTACTACATGGGACCATCACCGGCAAGAGAGGGCAGACCAATTGGTTCAGCAGGCCCTACAACTGCGAGCAGAATGGACAAATACGCACCTAAGCTTTTGGATCTCGGACTTAAGGGAATGATTGGCAAGGGCAAGAGGACCAAGGAAGTGATGGACGCTATTATACGTAACGGCTGTGTGTATTTCGCGGCAGTTGGCGGAGCAGGCGCAATTCTCTCCAAGGCCATTACAGCAAGCGAAGTTGTAGCATATGAGGACCTTGGCGCAGAAGCAATCAGGAAGTTAGAAGTCAATGATTTCCCTTGCATAGTAATCATCGACAAGGACGGTAACAACCTCTACGAGACAGCAATCAAAGAATACTGTGAGGAAGCATAGAATAAGGTGACCATAAAAATAAGGCGACAGGTTTGGTAAAACCTGCCGCCTTTGTTATTGGCATTATTTCCGAATAATGAAATTATAATCCTCAAGCTGTTTCATATAGACTGACAAGCGCTCATACAGTGGCTCAGCCGACTCACCGAAGTGCTCCGACACCTTCTTGCCGATCTCATAGACCGAAGCTTCTCCATCGACAAGCGGCCATATGAAGCTGCCCATTTCTTCCATATGTATCTGTGATACACGTGGCTTCTTAAAGAGCTTCTGCGCTATAGAATTAAACAGTCCCTTATTTTCCTGAAAAAGTGTAACACTTCCGTTACCATCCATCTCCCATTTGAAATCAGGATTTCTCACGAACACATAATCAAGAAAGTTATCAGCCTTATTCTTAGTTGCCATTACTTTTCCTTCTTTGGCATTGCGAACTTATATGTACAGAATACCATAAGTGCGAATACTATGATTCCACCAATAAGACCAGTATCGAGAACGCCTGACATATCGATAGCAGCATCAATTCCTGCAACAGCGAGTATTGCTAAGATGATACCAACGATACCTTCTCCGGCAATCATACCTGAGCAGAAGAGCACGCCCTTACCAGCATCGCCTTCCTTAGAACCAGTCTTCTTATCTACGATAGCTCTTACAATACCACCAACCATGATTGTTGCTGAAAGCTCAAGTGGAAGGTAGAGACCAATTGCAACTGCAAGTGATGGAATACCTAAAAGTTCAATTACAATAGTGATGAATGCTCCGATGAAGATAAGTGCCCATGGAAGATCTCCACTCATAACACCCTCAACAATCATCTTCATAAGAGTTGCCTGTGGAGCAGCAAGCTCTGCAGAACCATAGCCCCATGCCTTATCAAGAAGAACAAGAACACCACCGATTGAAAGAGCAGAGATTATAGCACCAATGATCTCACCAATCTGCTGCTTCTTAGGTGTAGCACCAAGAATATAACCAGTCTTAAGATCCTGAGATGTATCACCAGCCATAGCTGCAACAATACAGATGATAGAACCAATTGCGATTGCACCCTGCATACCGTGAGCACCTACATCACCTGAAAGCTTTAAGCAGTATGTAGCAATAAGAAGAGTTGCAATTGCCATACCTGATACTGGGTTATTACTACTTCCAACTAGGCCAACCATACGTGATGATACTGTAGCGAAGAAGAAACCGAAGATGATAATAATGATAGCACCAAGTAAGTTAACTGGTACTGCAGGTATAAGCCAGATTAAAAGTGCAAGCACACCGATGAATCCAAGGATAAATCTCATATCAAGATCAATCGATGTACGGCTAACAGAACTCTTATCAGCATTCTTAACACCCTTAATTGCATCAACGAAAGCCTTAACAATTGTTGGAAGGCTCTTAACAAGTGAGATGATACCAGCTGTAGCAACCGAACCAGCGCCGATGTATCTGATGTACTTAGACCAGATGGCAGATGCGCCACCGTCAAGGTACATATTAGTAATAGTGTCAGCACCTGGATAGATGATTGTCTCGCCACCAAAGAGTACGATAGCTGGAATAAGTACGAACCATCCAAGAAGACCACCAACGAACATGTAAGTAGAAATCTTGATACCGCAGATATAACCAACACCGACAAGAGCTGGATATACCTCTGCAGAAAGCTCAGTCTTAAGCGCATCGATCTTAGCTGTGATTACGCCAGGTACAACCTTGATACCATCAACGACGAACTTGAATGCAGCTGCAATTCCCATACCAATGAATACAGTGGAAGCATCAGAGCCTCCTTCTTCACCTGCAAGTAATACCTCTGCACAGGCTGTTCCTTCTGGATAAGGTAACACACCATGCTCCTCAACAATAAGAGCATTACGAAGTGGAACCATGAAGAGTACACCAAGAAGACCACCAACAAGTGAGATAAGCATAACAGTGAGCATTCCAGGCTGATCCATAACACCTTCCTTAGCCCACAGGAAAAGTGCTGGCATTGTGAAGATGGCACCGGCAGCAAGTGACTCACCCGCGGAACCGATTGTCTGAACCATATTACTCTCAAGAATTGAATTCTTCTTAAGAATCTTACGGATTACTCCCATTGAAATTACCGCTGCTGGAATAGAAGCGGATACTGTCATTCCAACACGAAGACCAAGGTAAGCGTTAGCAGCACCGAATACTACAGCAAGTATAAGACCTATAATAATAGAAGTAGCTGTAAATTCAGGAGTAACCTTGTCCGCTGGAACATAAGGTTTGAATTCGTTATTCATAACGACCCCCATAAATAATATATTTCCGTAAGGTTAATTAACCGCACGGATTTAAATATTATAACAATATGAAGAAATGTATACAAGAAGCAATGACGTATACAATCCTGCCATACACCCTAAAGAACCACTAATTGCTACATATATAAATAAAGAAGAAATAATTTTTTCAAATCTTTGGATAAAATACACAAATGAAAATACATTATATATAGAAGAAACGCATTCAAAATATAGTAACTCTTCATATATATATACACTACATTTTGATAATCAGGGAAAACATGATGCGACTAAGCTAATTAATGGTATATCATTGCCCACAAAAAGGTGCTGAATTATTGTAAAAAAAGACGAAATTACTAATTGACTTTTAAAATAAGGGTGTATATAATAATTTTTGCGTCACGTTTGAGGACGTTAACTGAATATTTGGTAGTGGCTATTATTCAGATATGGAGAAATACTCAAGAGGCTGAAGAGGCGCCCCTGCTAAGGGTGTAGGTCGTTAACGCGGCGCGAGGGTTCAAATCCCTCTTTCTCCGTTGGCTGTAAGCCAGCATAGCAACTATCAAAATTTCTAAAAAAATCTTAAAAAATGCTTGACACATAAAAATCGTAGTGATATTATGAACAAGCTGTCGCGAATGCGACAAGATCTTTGACAAATTAACAGCAATGCAACCCTGAAGATTTCCAAACAGGTAAAGCCGTTAACTCTGAGGCTTAGCC
>JAZLFL010000085.1:0-2554 GCA_045615825.1 Lachnospiraceae bacterium | reverse complement strand
GGGTAATATTATTAAGTCAGCACAGCAGGAATTCACACAGTATTTTCCTAAGCCAGGATGGGTTGAGCATGATGCCAATGAGATATGGTTATCTGTTGTGGCAGTATACATGGAGGCGATTCTTAAATCCGGCATTAAGCCAGAGGAATTCGCAGCAATAGGTATTACCAATCAGAGAGAGACAGCAGTAGTGTGGGACAGAACTACTGGCAATCCTATCTGCAATGCTATCTGCTGGCAGTCAAGACAGACTGAGGGTATCTGCGAAGAGCTTCGCGCAGGTGGATATGAGCAGATGATTAAGGACAAGACAGGACTCTTAATCGACCCATATTTCAGTGGAACTAAGGTTAAGTGGATATTAGATAATGTGCCGGGTGCAAGAGAGAAGGCTAATAAGGGCGAGCTCGCCTTCGGCACTATCGATTCATGGCTTGTATATAAGTTATCCAATGGTGCGGCACATGTTACTGACTACAGTAATGCCAGCCGTACAATGCTATATAACATATACGACCTTAAGTGGGATGATGAACTGCTTGAGATGCTCGATATACCTAAGAGTATGCTTCCAGAGGTCAAGCCGTCGTCATGCATATATGCACATACATCATCATATAACTTCTATAATCAGGAGATACCAATTGCAGGTATCGCAGGTGATCAGCAGGCAGCGCTTTTTGGCCAGACCTGTTTCCTGCCTGGAATGGCTAAGAACACCTATGGAACAGGATGCTTCCTTTTAATGAATACGGGAGATAAGCCAATGCGTTCCGAGAATGGTCTTATAACAACCATTGCCTGGGGAATTGATGGCAAGGTCGAGTATGCCTTAGAAGGTAGTGTGTTCGTTGCAGGTTCTGCAATTCAGTGGTTACGTGATGGTATGCAGCTTATTGATACAGCGCCTCAGAGTGAGGAGATTGCTGCCGGCTGTAAGGACTCAGAAGGTGTATATGTAGTGCCGGCCTTCGTAGGCCTCGGTGCTCCATACTGGGATCCAGCTGCAAGAGGTGCAGTATTCGGCCTTACAAGAGGAACAAGCAAGGCGATATTCGTAAGAGCAACACTTGAGTCACTTGCATATCAGAGCAGGGACCTTATTGAGGCTATGGAGAAGGACAGCGGTATATCACTTAAGCGACTTAAGGTCGATGGCGGTGCTGTCAAGAATGACATGCTTATGCAGTTCCAGTCGGATGTGCTCGGAGTTCCTGTTGAGCGCCCATTTGTCAATGAGACAACAGCGCTTGGTGCAGCATATCTTGCAGGACTTGCTGTAGGAGTGTTCAAGAATAAAGAGGAACTGCTTGATAATTACATGGTTGACCACACCTTCCGACCTGAATATACAGAGGCTGAGCGCAGCAGACGTTACAGCGGATGGAAGATGGCAGTTGCGGCTACACAGATGTTCAAGCCAGAAGCTTAGAATTGGTTGATTACAGATATCTGGTATGAGGAAGGTTAATCAGAATAGGAATTAATAATGGAGAATAGAGAATTTTACATAGATAAAGATGGATTTAAGCTCCACGCGAAGCTGGAGTTCCCAAGAGGCATGGAAGGTAAGATGCCACTGCTAATACTTATTCACGGACTTACAGGACAGATGGATGAGGCGCAGTTAGAGGGTGTCAGGGATGCGGCCAATGCGACCGGTATCGCCTGCCTCAGGGTAGATATGTATGGCCATGGCAAAAGTGATGGCGATTTTGCTAATCACAATGTTATGGAATGGATATGCGAGATACTGTATGTCATTGACTATGCAAGGAGTCTTGACTTCGTAACGGATATTTACTTATCAGGACATTCACAGGGTGGACTGTCTGTTATATTGGCAGCAGGCATGAAGGCTGATCAGATTAAGGCACTTATACCTATATCACCTGCTACCAATATTGTATCTGAGAGCATTAAGGGAGAGTTCTTCGGAACACAGTTTGATAAGGATAATCTGCCGGAGTCGGTGCACTTCTGGGATGAATTCGAGATTAAGGCTAACTACTTCAGGGTTGCTAAGACCTTCCATGTGGATGAAGCCATTGATGCCTATGAAGGCCCGGTGCTTGTAGTGCATGGTACTAATGATGAATCTGTTCCGGTATCATTTGGAATAGAAGTTGCCGACAGATATAAGAATGCGACACTAGCTCTTATTGAAGGCGACAGCCACTGCTTCGATTATCATCTTGATGAGATGGTTAAGACGGTGGAAGACTTTTTAACTAAGGTTAAGGGTTAAGATATATCTGGAAGGTTAAGTGATTGACTGATTTTGCGATTGTTTCTATACGCAACATAATATTAATTGCAATTCTTATTATCATATCCATTAAGGATCTGCGTAAGTATCTGATTCCGGATAAGTGGATTCTGACAGCTATAATTAACTGGCTTGTATGGGCACTAATCTTAGGAGAAGGATTAGGGGCTATAGCGATTAGGATAACCGCTTCACTTGTTATTGCAGGTGTGCTGTTAATTGCAGTCGTTTTTACAGTCAGAGTAATGGGTAAGGAGAGTCTTGGCGGGGGAGATATTAAGCTGG
>JAZLFL010000084.1:0-5917 GCA_045615825.1 Lachnospiraceae bacterium | reverse complement strand
CTACACCATGACCCGTACCGCATTTATAATCAATGCCCTTAGCCCAGAGCGGACCTCTTGCAAGTATATCAAGATTACGTCCACTGCATCCCTCAAGCCACTGCGCATTCATAAGTGCAAGCCACCCCTTTACTACAAGGGTGAAATCTCTCTTCTCATCATCAGATACACGACCAAGCGCAACAGTTCTTGTTACATCCGTTGTAGCTCCTGGATACTGTCCTCCACAATCTGTAAGTATCATTCCAGATGGCTTACACTCGAAGTAATTATCCTCAGTAGCCTCATAATGCATCATCGCAGCATTACTGCCATATGCTGCAATTGTCGGGAATGATAGTCCCAGATTACCTTCTACGGCTTTCCTTAATTCATCACATTTTTGTGCTGCTTCTAGCTCTGTTAATGCTCTTTGGCCATCTGCCATCTCTTTAGCTCTTACTTTAAGCCAGTAGATATATTCGGTCATTGCAACAGAATCCCTTAAGAAATATTCCCTCATATTCTTAATCTCTGTCTCATTCTTAACCGCCTTAAGCTCTGTTGTCGGATTAATACTATTAACTATACTATCCGCATTCTCGTCATTACCCTTAAGAACACACTTATATGCAAGATAGCTTACTTCACGAAGATCAAGCATTGTCTTACCGTCATAAGGATAATCAGATAAGAAGTCATAGACCTCATCATATTCACATATAATGACTCTCTGATTAGCAAGATAGGCCCTTACAGCCTGAGATACAGCATCACCCTGTAAGAAGATAAATGCTTCATCCATACTTACAAACGCGAAGCTAAGTGCTACAGGATTACATTCAACATCGCCACCACGTAAGTTATACAGCCACATGATATCATCGAGCTTACTTATAAAGAGCTGCTTACAGTTCTTCTTCTCCATGGCTTCTCTTACACTGGAAAGCTTATCAATGGCACTCACACCTGCAAAACCCATATCAAGAAGCTTAACTCTCTCACAGCTTCTCTTTGGTCTATTATCCTCGCGATCCCAGAGTCCGCCCGCGATATCATCCTCATATAAAACTGACAGCGACTTAGTCGCATCACATTTTGCCATTAGATTATTAATCTCATAGGCTGTCATAACCCTTCCGTCGAAGGAGATACTGAAGGAATCAGTCTCATTAGCAAGTCCTGCAATATATTCGCTGATGGTTGGCACACCTGTCTCGCCCATCTTCATCATACTAATCGACGAACCTGCAAGCTCAGCTTCACACTGAATATAATATCTTCCATCAGTCCAGAGTCTGGCGTCCGCCTTGGTCACAACCAAAGTTCCATTGCTTCCTGTGAATCCCGTCAGCCATCTTCTAATCTGATCATGTTCACCCACATATTCCGAATTATGTGCATCCGATGTAGGCACTATAATCGCATCAGCCTTAACCTTATCTAATTCTTCTCTTAAATCATTAATTCTCTTATCGTACTTATTCATAATCCGACCAATATTAAAAGGGCCCATCTACCGACAGGCCCCTAATAAACCAACTATGAAAGGAAACTCTGTACAGCTGCCTTCATCTCATCAATCTCAACTACTGTATCATGCTTAACTGGTGCAGTTCTGATATCCTCTACTGCCTTAGGTACAGCTACGTTAGCAATCTTGGATAACTTATCGCACAGCTCGAAGTCATCTCCTGTTGCATCCACACCTACTGCCTTCATTACGTTACCAACGAATTTGAATGGGCTGGCAGTTGATGCAATAACTGTCTTAGTCTCATCATTAGTAGCTTTTCTGTAATCCTCATATACCTTGCTTGCAACAGCTGTATGTGTATCAATTACATAACCAGTCTTCTCATAGAGATCCTTAATTCTGCCAAGTGTCTCCTCCTCAGTAGCAAAGCCGCCCACGAAGTCTGAAAGCTTAGCCTTCATCTCATCAGTAATTGTATATACACCCTTAGATGTTAAGTCTGACATGAATGCCTTATTAGCATCTGAATCCTCACCAGCAATCATGTAGATTAATCTCTCAAGGTTACTTGAGATAAGGATATCCATTGATGGGCTGTTAGTAAGGTTGAACTCACGATTTCTGTCATATACACTTGTCTCAAAGAAGTCGAATAATACCTTATTCTCATTAGAAGCACAGATAAACTTATTAACTGGAAGACCCATAAGCTTACCAATGTAAGCAGCAAGAATATTACCGAAGTTACCTGTTGGAACTACAATATTAATCTTCTCACCATCTGCGATCTTACCCTCAGCGAGTAACTTAACATATGAGAATACATAGTAGCAGATCTGTGGAACAAGTCTACCAATATTAATACTGTTAGCTGATGAGAACTGATATCCCTTGCCATCAAGCTCAGCCTTAAGTGCATCATCACCGAACATCTTCTTAACGCCTGTCTGAGCATCATCGAAGTTACCCTTAATTCCAATAACCTTAGTATTGTCACCTGGCTGTGTAACCATCTGTCTCTCCTGAATGAAGCTTACGCCTCCCTTTGGATAGAATACAATAATCTTAGTTCCAGGTACTGAATCAAAGCCTGCTAATGCAGCCTTACCTGTATCACCAGATGTTGCTGTAAGGATAACGATATCATTCTTAATATTATTCTTCTTAGCTGCTGTAGTCATAAGATGTGGCAGAATCGAAAGTGCCATATCCTTGAATGCAATTGTTGCTCCATGGAAAAGCTCAATATAATATGCACCCTCTGCCTCTACAAGTGGAACAATCTCTTCAGTATCGAACTTGCTGTCATAAGCAGAATTAATACAGTGCTTAAGCTCCTCTTCTGTAAAATCAGTCAAAAGAAGCTTCATTACCTCGTAAGCAACTTCTCTATAATTCATCTTGGCCATCTCAGCAAAGCTTATATCAAATGCTGGAATCTCTGTTGGAAGGAATAATCCACCGTCAACTGAAAGTCCCTGAAGAATTGCCTGGGATGCTGTAATCTTCAAATCACTATTTCTTGTGCTCTTATAAAGTATTTCTTTCATAATAAACCTCGTGTATCTGTCAAACTGCCTACTAGTGTAACATTTTTTACCTTCAATCACAACATTTTTGATATACTAACAGTATGGAAAAAGTTGATGCAACTAATACAACTAAATACCCCGGAGTATATAAGGCCACTAAGAAGAATGGTGATACATATTATCGTGCTTCATTTACTTATAAGAATAAACATATCTCCTTAGGAAGCTTCGAGAGTCCATCAGATGCTCACAGAGCGTATTTATCAGCTAATCTGTTAGTATCCGGCACGATGTCCATTGATGATTATTCTTCCATGGATGTCATTCCATTCGCTAAATGGGTAACAATTGTTAACTTCAGAGATAATGATATCTATTTCCCAACGCCTATATATATACGTAAGAAGTATTTCTCATATTATCTAAGTCAGACTGATGAGCTTAAATTCTCTATTGATGATCTGTTCTATTACTCATCTCATAAGATCATGAGACGTGGCGGACATTTCTTCGTTGCTGACTATGGAATGCAGGTATCAATATCAGCCAAATACGGCATTAAGCCATATGCTGTTAAAGACCGCGATTATATTCATAAGAATGGAGATCCTCTGGATTACAGATACGAAAATATAGAAGTAATGAATGTATATCACGGTGTGAAATACACTACCTATTACAGAAAATGGAAATATAAAGCATCAATTCATATTAATGGCAATTACACCATTGGATATTACTCTACCGCTTTAGAAGCAGCCATTGCTTATAACAAGGCCATCGATGTACTTCGTGCCAATGGTAATGATAAAGCATTTCTGATGAATTATATTGATAACATCCCCGCCTCCATGTATGCGGAAATCTATTCAAAAATCGAAATACCTGAAAGCATTTTAAAAGGACGGTAGTTGCCGTCCTTTTACTGCGCTGTATAATCAATGAATGATATATCCATATTTACATTGCCAACGATTCCAGGAACTGAACCCGTAGTAGAATATCTAAGCATCTGATATGGATAAGGGTAATCCGGTATCTCTGAATCATCAGCTAACCAGATTGAATATTCCTTAAGCTTAACCCAGTCGTACTTCTTAACAAGCCATTCCTCTGTTCCATACAGGATAACCTTATATCCATTGGACTTCATGGTATTAAGGAAGGTTATCGCAACCTGAGTCCTGTCATCCTTGGACAGATTATCCGTTCTTGCTGTATCGTTATCAGCTCCCTCACATACGAAAGCTACAGGATATTTAATTGGATGATCTGTTAAAGCTGTCCTTACAACATTACATTCCTCAACAGCCTCAAATGCATTAACCGCCTGCGAATAGAAATACACACCAACATCAAGTCCTGCTTCTGTTGCTGCCTTGATATTCTTCTCAAAATTCTCATCTAATGATAACTGACCGGACTGATATCCTCTGGCGCCAACTCTGATCATAACAAACTGTATTCCAGAATTCTTAACCTGAGTAAAATCAATGTCTCCCTGATATCTTGATACATCAATACCAACTCTTGATACTTCTCTTCCGTCCTGGATATATCTCATCTTACCATCCACAATCTGTGCATTGGTAAAATCATAATTGTTACGCTGCCTTCCAGTATCAATCTTAAGCCACTCGGATGAACCATCCGATAATTCAACCTTGAAGTGCAGACCATCATCATAAGTCTCTTCTTCCGTCTTAGGTGTAATGGCAGGTGTTGGAGTTGGTTCCTTCTTAGTCTCTGCAACAGATACCTCTTCACCATTACCCGCAGCATCTACAAATATCTCACCTTCATCATCGCCTTCCTGATACATATCCCATATATCAAGATCATCAGCAGTTATCTTACCGACCTCATGCACTGGTGTAGTATCTTCTGATCCGGCAGCAGTCTCATCTCTTGATGCTACAAGCATCTGATAGTTACCCGCAGACTTCTTATTATCTCTATTAATGAATAGTATTACTCCCAATAATACGAGGATGAATATAGACACGCCGAATGCCATATATAACACGGGCATGCTATTCCCTCTATTATTGTAATCATCATCAAATCTCATAATATTATAAGTTGAGCCCTTACAAGTAAGGGCTCATCAAAACCTTATACAATAGCCTTCTTAGGACACTTTTCCTTACATGTACCACAGTTAGTACACTTCTCATAGTCAACCTTGGCAACGAAATCAGTAACCTCAATTGCCTCGCTTGGACAGTTCTTCTTACAAATACCACATCCAATACAGCCAACCTGACAAGCCTTCATAACAACTGGTCCCTTGTCCTTATTAGCACAGGCAACCTTAGTATTAGCAGATGCAGGTATAAGCTCTATAAGATTCTTAGGACATGCTGCAACACACTTACCACATGCCTTACAAGCATCTGTATCAACTACTGCAATACCATTAACTACATGAATCGCATCAAATGGACACGCCTTAACACAGCTTCCATAACCAAGACATCCATAATTACATGTCTTAGGACCGCCATTAGGAACGAAAGCCATCATGGCACAGTCCTGAGCGCCTGTATATTCATAATCTGACTTAGCTTTCTCACAGTCACCCTGGCAGGCTACGAAGGCAACCTTACGTTCTCCGGCTTCAGCTTCCACACCCATAATGGATGCAACCTGATTGCCAACAGCATCTCCACCAACAGGACATGCATTAACAGGTGCCTCACCCTTAACAATTGCAGCAGCAAGACCAGAACATCCTGCATAACCACAACCACCACAATTATTACCTGGAAGAACTCCAAGTATCTCCTCTTCTCTTGGATCAACCTCAACTGCAAACTTAATTCCAGCAATACCAAGGAAGATTCCAACAAATAATCCTACGCAACCGATTAGAACAGTTGCAATAATAACTCCTTGAATCATAATCCCAACCTTCCTAAATAAGTCC
>JAZLFL010000083.1:0-2672 GCA_045615825.1 Lachnospiraceae bacterium | reverse complement strand
GATGAAATTAAGGGAATTGAGCAGATATATATTGTAGCATGTAGTTCTGCTTGGCATGCAGGTATGGCCTGCCAGTATGTATTTGAAGACCTGGCTGAGGTTCCTGTAAGAGTTGAACTTGCAAGTGAGTTCAGATACCGTAAGATGGCCCTTAATAAGAAGGGACTTGTAATTGTTATAAGCCA
Source organism: Lachnospiraceae bacterium (assembly GCA_045615825.1). Lineage (GTDB taxonomy): Bacteria > Bacillota > Clostridia > Lachnospirales > Lachnospiraceae > Colinaster. Next base: position 2,487 of record JAZLFL010000083.1, on the reverse strand, counting down.
GTCTGGTGAGACAGCTGATACACTTGAGGCACTTAGGCTTGCCAAGGCAGCAGGCCTTATGACAATGGCTGTAGTAAATGTAGTAGGAAGCTCGATTGCAAGAGAGGCTGATAAGGTATTCTATACATTAGCTGGTCCTGAGATATCAGTTGCTACAACCAAGGCTTACAGTGCACAGCTTATTACAGGCTACTGTCTTGCACTTCAGTTCGCTTATGTTAAGGGATTACTTGATGATGAGGCATATGCTTCATATATAGAAGAGATTAAGAGCATCCCTGAGAAGATAGAGAAGATTATTGATGATAAGGAGAGAATCCAGTGGTTTGCGGCTAAGTATGCTAATGCCAAGGATGTATTCTTCATTGGCAGAGGCATTGATTATGCTGTATGCCTTGAAGGAAGCTTAAAGCTTAAGGAGATATCATATATCCACTCAGAGGCATATGCAGCCGGTGAGCTTAAGCATGGTACAATTTCACTTATCGAGAGAGATATCCTGGTTATTGGTGTTCTTACTCAGGAAGATCTCTATGAGAAGACAATTAGTAATATGGTTGAGTGTCAGGCAAGAGGTGCGTTCCTGATGGGTATTGCTCCATATGGTAAGTATGAGGTTGAGGATAAGGTGAAATTCACAGTATATATTCCTCGAATTAATGACCATTTCGCAGCAAGCCTTGCGGTTATTCCACTTCAGCTTCTTGGATACTACGTAAGTGTTGCCAAGGGACTTGATGTTGATAAGCCACGTAATCTTGCCAAGTCAGTAACAGTTGAGTAACCGTTATAGAGAAGTTGAATAAAATGAGCCCGGATGGGCTCATTTTTCTACTACTAATCTTTCGTTTATCTTAAGATTTTTTTAGAAATAGATAAGAAATTGCTCATATTTATGTAACAAATCGGTTATATACTTAAGACTGTTAGAGTGATAATAATATATGTCAGATATTACGGGCGAATCTGGCAGAATAAGATATTTCAGGAGGTAAGGACATGTACGACGATAATAGAGATGATATTAATGTAACTGAAGAAGTTACTAATGCAGAAGAAGTTATTGAAAATGTAACAGAACAGGATAATGCACCTGGTAACATATCTTACCAGGTTGGTAAGGGCATTAACTCAGAGGAGAATGTTAAGCCAGTATTTACTAACCGTCCAACAGGTGGAATGTATTCTGGAAGTGGAAGATCAGATGGGAATAGTGATATGGGACAGGTTCCTCCACAGAATAATGATAATGGTGGACGTATGCGACTTAATCCAATTCCACCAGAACCAGTTAAGAAGGAGAAGAAGAGTGGATTTGCCGGCAAGGTATTCGCTGCATTCGGTCTTGGAATATTATTTGGCCTTGCTGCTTATGCAACCTTTTTTATCATGAACAGGGTTAATGAAGCAAGCGTAGCTAATAAGGCAGATACAGCTATAGAGCAGTCTGTAGAGGACATTAAGAATAATATTATTGGTAATGATGCTAAGAAGCCAGCTCCTAAAGAGCCGGTGGCAGCTGCAGAAGCGCAAGCTGGTGCTGCACCTTCGCAGGGCCTTGTAGCGTTCGATGTATCAGGTATTGCAGAGGATGTAATGCCTTCGGTTGTATCAATTGTTGGTAATTACACTGTTACAAGCCAGAATTTCTTCGGCCAGACTTTCTCTCAGCAGACAGAGGGAAGCGGTTCAGGAATTATCATAGGTAAGGATGATAAGACGCTTATTCTTGCTACTAATAATCATGTTGTTGAGGATTCAACTGACTTAAGGGTTCAGTTCATTGATGGTTCTTCAGCTGAGGCAAGAATTAAGGGTACTGATAAGAATATCGATCTTGCAGTTATCTTAGTTGATCTTGATGAGATATCTGCAGATACAATGAACCAGATTAAGGTGGCAAGACTTGGTGATTCCGATGCACTTAAGGTTGGTGAGCCGGCAGTCGTTATCGGTAATGCACTTGGCTATGGACAGTCTGTTACAGCAGGTGTTATAAGTGCTGTTAACCGTTCTGTAGAGGATGCAGGTATAAAGATTGAGGGACTTATTCAGACAGATGCAGCTATTAATCCTGGTAACTCCGGTGGTGCACTTGTTAACGCAAAGGGCGAAGTTGTAGGTATAAGCTCAAGTAAGATCAGTGGTAATGCTGTAGACAGTATGGGCTTTGCAATTCCTATTTCCAAGGCTGAGCCAATTTTAAGTGATATTGTTACAAGCGAGGAACGCGTTAAGGTATCAAGCAATAAGGCAGGCTATCTTGGAATCGGCGGCGTGACAGTTACTGCAGATGTATCACAGATGTATGCAATTCCTGTAGGCGTTGCAGTTAGAGAAGTATATGAGGGTACAGGTGCTTTTGAGGCAGGACTTATCCAGGGCGATGTTATTAAGTCGGTAGCAGGCAGAGAGATCAGCAGCATGGAAGAGCTCAAGGCTGAGCTTGAGTACTATGAGGCTGGCAGTTACGTTGAGATTGGATAC
>JAZLFL010000082.1:0-11988 GCA_045615825.1 Lachnospiraceae bacterium | reverse complement strand
AAGATTACTGAGATATGTGAGAAGTATGGTTTCGATGTAGCTCCTAATAAGAAGATCTATAATATGAGTGTATCTGAGAAGCACACTGTAGAGATTGTTAAGGTTTTATACAGAGGAGCAGATATTCTTATATTGGATGAGCCAACAGCCGTTCTTACTCCGCAGGAGACAGAAAAGCTCTTTATGGTACTTCGTAACATGAAGGCCGATGGCAAGGCTATCATCATCATCACTCATAAGCTTAATGAGGTTCAGGAGATATCCGACAGAGTAGCAATACTTCGTCAGGGAGCGTACATTGGAGACCTTATTACTGCCAATACTAATGCTCAGGAGATGACTGACATGATGGTAGGCAGGAAGGTTGTCCTTAATATCGACAGGCCAGAACCTAAGAGCACTCCTTCACCTCGTATTATTGTAGATAATCTTTCCGTTGTTGATGCTGACGGAATAAGTAAGCTTAAGAATGTTTCATTCACTGCTAACAGTAATGAAATTCTTGGTATTGCCGGTATTTCGGGCTGTGGACAGAAGGAGCTCTTGGAAGCTATTGCCGGACTTCAGCCAGTTACAGAGGGTAGTATCACATATATTGATGATAAGAATGAGAATAAGAATCTCATCGGACTTGATCCAAGAGAGATTGCCAACATGGGAATAGCACTTAGTTTTGTTCCAGAAGACAGACTTGGTATGGGTCTTGTTGGTAATATGGATCTTGCTGACAATATGATGCTCAGATCCTTTAGAAAGAATTCAACACCTTTCACAGACCGTAAGACACCTACAGTACTTGCAGAGAATATTGTTGAGGACCTTGAGGTCAAGACACCTTCAATCGACACAGCTGTACGTAAGTTATCAGGTGGTAATGTACAGAAGGTCTTGGTTGGTAGAGAGATTGCCAATTCACCGGCAGTTCTTATGACAGCTTACGCAGTAAGAGGTCTTGATATTAACTCATCATATGCGATATATGACCTCATTAATGAACAGAAGATGAAGGGTGTAGCCGTTATCTTCGTTGGTGAGGACCTTGATGTTCTTTTACAGTTATCAGACAGAATCTTAGTACTCTGCGATGGCCAGGTAAGTGGAATTGTAGATGGTAAGACTGCTGATAAGAATGTAGTTGGTATGATGATGACTAAGCTTGGAGGGGAGGATCATAATGAATAATAAGATTAGAGAACCTCTTTTCCATATTGTTAAAAGAGATGATATTACAAGATCCAAGGCCTGGGGAATCAGAGTAATTGCAATCGTTGCAGCCTTAATTCTTTGTGCGATTATTACTTTCATGCTTACAGGTGATAATCCATTATCTGTATATGCCACAATGGTTAAGGGAGCCTTTGGTTCTTCAAGAAAGACCTGGGTTACTCTGCAAAACGTGGCGATACTGCTGCTTATTTCCCTTGCTATTACACCAGCTTTCAGAATGAGATTCTGGAACTGTGGTGCTGAGGGACAGGTTATTATTGGTGGTCTGGCAGCAGGTGCATGTATGATTACACTTGGAGAGAAGCTTCCAAATGTAGTTGTAATCCTTTTAATGATTATTACAAGTATTATAGCTGGTGCTATCTGGGCAGTTATTCCAGGTATCTGTAAGGCACTCTGGAATACTAATGAGACACTTGCAACTCTTATGATGAATTATATTGCTACTCAGATAGTTGCATATTTCATTATCGTGTGGGAAAGTCCTAAGGGTGCTGGTAAGATTGGTATTATTAATCAGAATTCAATGGCAGGATGGTTACCAGAGATTGGTAACAAGTACCTCTTAAGTATTATTGTTGGTCTGCTTATTACAGCTTTCCTTTATGTATATATCTACTACAGCAAGCATGGATATGAAGTGTGTGTAGTTGGTGAGAGTGAGAGAACTGCCGCATATGTTGGAATTAAGGTTAAGAATGTTATCATTCGTACAATGATTCTTTCAGGTGCTCTCTGTGGACTTACAGGACTCTTACTTGTTGGTGGTATTAACCATACCATTACAACAACAATCGTAGGTGGACAGGGCTTCACAGCCATCATGGTATCATGGCTTGCCAAGTTCAATCCTATCGCGATGATTTTCACAAGCTTCCTTATTATCTTCCTTAACAGAGGTGCTGGTGAGATTGCTACAGTATTTGAGCTTAATCAGTCATATTCGGATATTTTAACAGGTATTATCTTATTCTTTATCATCGGATGTGAGTTCTTTATCTCATACAGAGTCATATTCAATAAGAAGAAAGGGGGTAATGAATAATGTTTGATTTCTTGATTTCATTCATTCCACGAGCAGTGGGTCAGGGTATCCCTCTTTTATATGGTAGTACAGGTGAGATTATTACAGAGAAGTCTGGTAACCTTAACCTCGGTATTCCAGGTGTAATGTATGTAGGTGCCATTGCAGGTGTAATTGGTTCCTTCTTCTATGAGCAGAGCGGAAGCGTAAATGGTTTCCTTGCAATTCTGATTCCAATGCTCTGTTCATTAATCGGTTCCCTCATTATGGGACTTATATACTGTTTCCTTACAGTAACACTCAGAGCTAATCAGAACGTTACAGGTCTTGCAATGACAACCTTTGGTGTTGGAATTGGTAACTTCTTCGGTGGATCACTTATTAAGATCTCAGGAGCAGATGTTCCATCGATTGCACTCTCTAAGACAAGTGCTTACTTCAGTGCAAGAATGCCATTTGCGACAACAACGGGATGGTTTGGAGAGATATTCTTATCTTATGGATTCTTAACTTATCTATCCTTTGTAATAGCTATTGTATCTGCGATTATTATCAGAAGAACCAGAATTGGTCTTCACTTAAGAGCAGTTGGTGAGAATCCTGCAACAGCTGATGCTGCAGGTATCGATGTTACTAAGTATAAGTACGTATCAACCTGTCTCGGATGTATGATTGCCGGTCTTGGTGGTCTGTACTATGTTATGGATTATGCCAGTGGAGTATGGAGTAACGATGCGTTCGGTGATAGAGGATGGCTTGCTATCGCGCTTGTTATCTTCACAATCTGGAGACCAGATGTAAGTATCTTCTCATCAATCCTCTTCGGTGGATTATATATTCTCTATATGTACATTCCAACAGGAATGGAGCACATGGAGGTCAAGGAGCTTTACAAGATGCTTCCATACATCGTAACACTCGTTGTACTTATAGCTTCAAGTATGCGCAACAAGAGGGAGAATCAGCCACCGGCCTCTCTCGGAATGTCATACTTCAGAGAATCGCGATAGATGCATAATACGCATCTCAATAAAAATAATCCACTACAGGGTGCCCTCACGCCAGCTTCGCTGGCTGCGGCTACGAAAAGCCCTGTAGTGGATTTTTTTATTTCAATGCTTTATGTTGTCTCGCGGATCTTGATATTTAATTCTGCGTAATAGTTATCTTTAATTATTATGCTGTCTGGATTGTTGAGATATGAGAACATAAGCTCGAGGGATCTGTGGCCCTGCCAGCGAGGCTGCTGACATATGGTTGCCGTGATAATGCCTCTGTCCAACATGTCTATTGTGGTAGGTACGTCATCGTGTGTGATGACTCTTATATCTCTGAAGTCGTTCAGCTCCTGGATAGCCTTGCATCCGCCATATACTCCGGCAGCTGTGAAGTAGAGGCCGTTAATCTCAGGATGTTCCCTTAACATACGACTTACAATATCGTAGCTCATAAGGTCGTCATCGTAATTCTCTTCGGAGGTAACGATGTTAATTCTTGGAGTTGTGGCAAGTCTGTCCATAAATCCTGAATTACGCTGTGAGTGGCAGAGAATGTGAGAATCGCCAAGTATTACACCAAGATTAACAGGTCCTGATGTCATAAGCTGCATAAGAGCTCCGGCTGCACGTCCTGAGTTATAATAATCACTTCCTACATATGTAAGACGGTGTATGTTCTCTGCATCTGAGTTAACAGTTATTACTGGTACATTCTTCTCTGATAATGCATTCAATGCATCGCAGACTCTGGCGTCGTTATATGGAGTGATGATCAGTCCGTGAATTCCTTCGTTAACACAGGCTTCGATTGCGGAAAGCTGTGCATCCGGATGATACGCCACTCGCTTTATCAGTATCTCGCATCCATAGAATGCTAATTCGGCTGCTTTTTCCTCGAATCCTGCAATAACCTCATCAAAGAAAGGATTCTTACGGCTGAATACAATTATTCCGATAAGATATTTCTTCTTCTGTGCTGCTAATGCCATACCAGCTTTGTTAGGCTTATAGCCGAGCTGCTTGATGATGGCGTGCACTTTTTTGGCTGTATCTTCGTTGACTCCGCTTCTGTTATTAAGCACTCTGTCAACAGTTCCTCTGGATACTCCTGCTAATTCGGCAATCTCTTTAATAGTAGCCATTTTACCCTCACTAATCTTAAAAATGTCTATTACATCGTTAAGATATAATATTCCCCCAACATATTATGTATACTGTATCACAATTTTATATCTTCGTGCGCGAGCAAAATAGACAAAATACACCACCCCTAAATTGTTACTATTCACGAAATTGTCTTCCAAAGGCCGAAATTGTTTGATTTAAGGCCCTAAGGAGAGTAAGATATATGGTAGATATCGTGCGCGTGCACGAAGGCACAAAAGAGTATTTAGGAGGATTGAGATGTTATACGTAGGAATTGACCTTGGTACATCAGCGGTTAAGTTATTACTTATGGATGAGGCGGGTAAGATCCATAAGATTGTATCTAAGGAGTATCCATTATATTTCCCTAACCCAGGTTGGTCAGAGCAGAAGCCAGAAGACTGGTATGAGCAGTCTATGGCAGGTCTTAAGGAATTACTTAGTGAGTGCGATAAGAGCCAGGTTGCTGGTATCAGCTTCGGTGGTCAGATGCACGGACTTGTAATTCTTGATAAGGATGACAACGTTATTCGTCCAGCTCTCCTTTGGAATGATGGCCGTACATTTGAAGAGTGTGATTACCTTAACAATGTAATCGGCAAGGATAAATTATCAGAGTACACAGCTAATATTTCCTTCACAGGATTTACAGCACCTAAGATTCTCTGGGTTAAGAATAAGGAGCCTGAGAACTTCGCTAAGATTGAGAAGATTATGCTTCCTAAGGATTATCTTGCATATAAGCTTTCTGGTTCTTTCTGTACAGATGTTTCAGATGCTTCAGGTATGCTTCTTTTCGATGTTAAGAACAGATGCTGGTCTAAGGAGATGATGGAGATCTGTGATGTTAAGGAGTCACAGTTAGCTAAGATTTATGAGAGTTACGAGGCAGTTGGTACTCTTAAGCCAGATGTAGCTGCAGAGCTTGGTCTTTCTACAGATGTTAAGATCGTTGCAGGTGCAGGTGATAATGCAGCAGCAGCTGTTGGTACAGGTACAGTTGGTGATGGAAGATGTAATATTTCACTTGGTACAAGTGGTACAATCTTCATTTCATCTAAGACATTTGGTGTTGATGAGAACAATGCCCTTCATTCATTTGCTCATGCAGATGGAAGCTACCACTTAATGGGATGTATGCTTTCAGCAGCTTCTTGTAACAAGTGGTGGATGGAAGAGATTATGAAGTGTGATGACTTCGCTGGTGAGCAGAAGGCTATCGAGAAGCTTGGTGAGAACCATGTATACTTCCTTCCATACTTAATGGGTGAGAGATCTCCTCATAACAACCCTAACGCAAGAGGAACATTCATTGGTATGACAATGGATACAACAAGAGCTGATATGTATCAGGCAGTTTTAGAGGGTGTTGCATTTGCTCTTAGAGATTCCTTCGAGGTTGCTAAGTCACTTGGCATCAAGATTGAGAGAACTAAGATCTGTGGTGGTGGTGCTAAGAGTCCACTTTGGAAGAAGATGATTGCTAATATCCTTGGAATTAAGGTTGATGTAATCGAGTCTGAGGAAGGCCCAGGATACGGCGGAGCAATGCTTGCAGCTGTAGCATGTGGCGAGTTCGCTTCTGTTGAGGAAGCAGCTGATAAGCTTGTTAAGGTTATCGATACAGTTGAGCCAGACGCTGAGCTTGTTAAGAAGTATGATGAGAGATATCAGCAGTTCAAGCAGATTTATCCAGCTTGCAAGCCTATTTTCGATATCATTAAGTAATTAACGGTTACCGGGGGGTTACCGTAATATAAAGGAGAAACAAATGGAAATTAAAAATGTAAGAGACGCTGCATTCCGTAAGTACGGAAGAGTGATTTCAGAGATTGATTTCTCTGAGTTAATCGAAGCTATGGATCAGACACCACTTCCAGAAGGTGTTGCTTATGAGCCATCTGTAGAGTGCTTAGAGGCTACTTCATTAATGGAGAAGTTAACTACAGTAAGCTACGGCGAGCTTCCAATTCAGATTGGTTACTGTAATGGACATAACCATTTACTTAACGCTGTTGAGTATCATCGTTCATCAGAGCTTGATATCGCTGCTACAGACTGTATCCTTTTACTTGGTCTTCAGCAGGATATTACAGATGACTACACATATGATACTAACAAGATTGAAGCTTTCCTTTGCCCTAAGGGTGTAGGAGTTGAGCTTTATGCTACAACACTTCATTATGCTCCATGTTCAGTAGGAGATGAGGGATTCAAGGTTGTTATCGTACTTCCTAAGGATACTAATCTTCCACTTGATGAGAAGCATGCTGGTTACGAGGATGCACTTATCACAGCTAAGAATAAGTGGCTCATCGGACATGCTGAAGGTGGACTTGATGCAGGTGCACACATTGGTCTTATCGGACCTAACGTTTCTGTGTAAAGTAATGTTGAATAACACATTATATATTTAAGGAGGAAAACCCAATGAACAACATTCCAAAGATTAAATTAGGTATTGTAGGCGTTAGCCGTGACTGTTTCCCAGCTGACCTTACAATCAGAAGAAGAGCAGCTCTTGTAGAGGCTTACAAGGCTAAGTATGATGCAGCAGACATCTATGAGTGTCCTGTTACAATCATCGAGAGCGAGATTCATATGGTTCAGGCTCTTGAGGATATCAAGGCAGCTGGATGTAATGCTCTTTGTGTATACCTTGGTAACTTCGGTCCAGAGATTTCTGAGACACTTCTTGCTAAGCACTTCGAAGGTCCTAAGATGTTCGTAGCAGCAGCTGAGGAGAGCCAGAATGACCTCGTTGGCGGACGTGGAGATGCTTACTGTGGTATGCTTAATGCAAGCTACAACTTAAAGCTTCGTAACATCGGCGCTTACATCCCAGAGTATCCAGTAGGCGATGCTGAGGATTGCGCAGATATGATTCACGAGTTCCTTCCAATCGCTCGTGCCGTATATGGTCTTTCAAAGCTTAAGATTATATCATTTGGTCCTAGACCACTTAACTTCCTTGCTTGTAACGCTCCTATTAAGCAGCTTTACAACCTTGGTGTTGAGATTGAAGAGAACTCAGAGCTTGATCTTTTCGAAGCATTCAACAAGCATGCAGGCGACGCTCGTATTCCAGAAGTTGTTGCTGACATGGAAGCAGAGCTTGGTGCTGGTAACAAGAAGCCAGAAATCCTTGCTAAGTTAGCTCAGTATGAGATTACACTTCTTGACTGGATCGAGGAGCATAAGGGATACAGAGAGTATGTTGCAATCGCTGGTAAGTGCTGGCCTGCATTCCAGACACAGTTCGGATTCGTTCCTTGCTATGTTAACTCTCGTCTTACAGGTAGAGGAATTCCTGTATCATGTGAGGTTGATATCTATGGTTGCTTAAGTGAGTTCATCGGAACATGTGTATCAGAAGATGTTGTTACACTTCTTGATATCAACAACTCAGTTCCAAAGGATATGTACGAAGAGTCAATCAAGGGCAAGTTCGACTACAAGTTCACAGATACATTCATGGGCTTCCACTGTGGTAACACATGTACTAAGAAGCTTGCATTCCATGAGATGAAGTATCAGATGATCATGGCTAGAAACCTTCCAGAAGAAGTTACACAGGGTACTCTTGAAGGAGATATCATTCCTGGTAACATCACATTCTATCGTCTTCAGTCTACAGCTGATGCTAAGCTTCGTGCTTACATCGCAGAAGGTGAAGTACTTCCAGTTGCTACTAAGTCATTTGGTGGTATCGGTGTATTCGCTATTAAGGAGATGGGAAGATTCTACCGTCACGTACTTATCGAGAAGAACTATCCACACCACGGTGCTGTAGCATTCGGTAACTATGGTAAGGCACTCTTCGAGGTATTCAAGTACATCGGTGTTCCAATGGAAGATAACAACTACAATCAGCCAGCTTCTCTTCCATACCCAACAGAGAATCCATTCGCATAATTAGTGCAATAGATTAATAGGCTTTAAGTCCCACATTTCTATGAGATGTGGGACTTTTTATGTTATTATTATTTTTATGAAGTGGGAAAAAAGTAAGAACTCAGAGAATACTGGTAAAGCATACAACATCATAGCCGTGGGCGTGGTATCCATGATTATTGTGGCCATCATTACAGCCCTTCTCTTCGGATATATTATGGGTGACTTCCGTAAGGGGAATGAAGCCGACAGTTCTATATATAACAGTCACTATGTCTTCATATGTAATGATGATGACGAAGAGTTCTGGAGCTCAGTATATGAAGCAGCATGTGAAGCTGCTGAAGAGCAGAATATCTATGTGGAAAAGTTATCCGACTCACTTGGTGTTAATTATTCCAATGAAGATATATTCAGGGTGGCTATCAATTCGAATGTCAACGGAATCATATACGGCGGAACTGCTAATGAACAGATAGCAGCTCTAATAGATGACGCAGTTGCGAAAGGGATTGGTGTGGTTGTTCTGCAGAGTGATATTGAGAATTCTACCAGGAACAGCTTTATCGGTGTTAATAATTATGAGCTCGGTCAGGTATATGCTTCTCAGATGGCGAGATTCATAGACCTTTCGGAGTACACAGTCCCAAAGGCTACCATTTTTATACATGAACAGATGCCAGAAGGAGCTGCCAATCTTATATCCATTGCGATAGAAGATTACTTTGCTGAGAATTATCCAAGCTACACTGCGCCTGATGTCGAATTTAAGAGAGTTAATTCCCAGGACGTATTCAGTGTGGAAGAGGATATCCGTTCTTTCTTCCTTGACTCAAAGCAGCTTCCTGATATTATTCTGTGTCTTAACAGTGCGTCTACCCAGTGTACCTATCAGGCTGTAGTAGATTACAACAAGGTTGGTGAGACCAGAATTATCGGTTACTTTGTTAATGACACGATCATAGATGCCATTGACAAGCAGATTATATATTCATCAATATCCATTGATACTGATCAGATGGGAAGAGCCAGTGTATCTTCTCTTAAGGAGTACGAGGAGCTTGGCTATACCAGCTCGTATGTATCAGTAAGCACCAAGGTTGTTGGCCAGGATGAGGCAAGGGCATTATTAGAGGCAGCAGATGAAGAGTAGTATTAATAATACTTTAGAGACAAAATGGAATAATGCATCGTTACGAAGTAAGCTGCTGTTAGCCTTCATTCTTCCGATGGTACTCATTCTTATAATGAATGTCTACGTATACATTGGTGTTAATACCATGATTTCACGTATCGATGAAATCTATGAGACGAATGTCAGCCTGAATGAACTGTCAGAGAATCTGACCTCTGTTCAGACTTCCATGAAGCTGTATCTTGAGAATAAGAGTTCGGTTGCATTACAGGATTTCTACAGGGCAGACCAGAACTTCCGTAATGGAATAGATAAGCTTGGACATAATAATACACATGATGAGCGTTATATTATGGAGCAGAATATCGTCAATCAGGCAGAGAATTATCTTAAGATTGCAGGCGAGACCATTCAGGCTAAGAGAGGTCGTAATGTTGAGAAATATAAGGCCTTTTTTGAGGAATCTGAGATTCTGCACTCGGACCTTCAGGAGTGTATTTATTCATTAAATAATGCTCATTTTAAGATTAATACAGAGAACTACTTCCGACTCTTATCGACATTAAGATATATGGAGATTGCATCAATTGTAATTCTGGTGTTCATTGGTATTTTCAATATTGTGATTCTGTATCTGCTTACCAAGAGCATGACCAAACCCCTTATTGAATTATCAAGTGCTGCCAACGAGGTTGCTAATGGTAACTTCGATGTTGAACTCCAGCACTTAGAGGGTGAAGATGAGATTAGTGTCGTATCCAATACATTTACCAAGATGGTGGATTCTATTCAGCAGTATATTCAAGAGATTCGTGAGAGTATGCACAGAGAGAGCGAGCTTAAGGAGCATGAGCTTGTGATGGAATCCCGAATGAAGGAGGTTGAGCTTCGTAATCTCCAGGCGCAGATTAATCCTCACTTCCTTTTTAATACTCTTAATGCGGGCGCGCAGCTTGCAATGATGGAGGGCGCTGATAAGACAACTGAGTTCATCCAGAATATGGCTGATTTCTTCAGATATAATATTAAGAAGATTAACATGGATGCGACTATCGCTGAAGAAGTAGAACTTGTTGATAAATATATCTACATTATTAATGTTCGTTTTACCGGAGAGATCAATTACAGTAAGGAAGTTGATGAATCCGTAAGTAATATCAGAATCCCAAGCATGGTGCTTCAGCCGATTATCGAGAATGCCATAAGCTATGGTGTACGTAATATCGACTGGGAGAAGCATGTGGATCTTAAGGTCACAAGGGATGATGAACTGGTATATCTCTCCATTAAGGATAATGGCATAGGAATGAGCAAGGAAGCCATTGAGAAGGTCCTGGCAGGACGTGCGTCAGAGCTTGCCGAGCCTGAGACCAAGGACTCCAACGGAGTTGGTCTTGCCAATGTTATCGAGAGACTTCAGATATTTACCGGCAGGGATAATGTAATGGATATAAGATCCGAAGGCGAAGGCAAGGGTACAGAATTTATTATCAAGATACCATACATGGAGGGAATGCATGTATAGAATAATGCTTGCAGATGATGAGGGAATAGTACTTAATTCACTCACTTTTCTAATAGAGAATAACTTTAACGGTCAGTTCGATATCGAGACTGCCAAGACAGGAAGATCCGCAATCGAGGTAGCGGAGAGATTCCGTCCTGATATTATCTTCATGGATATTCAGATGCCGGGAATTAATGGTATTGAGGCAATGAGAGAGATCAGGGAGTTTCTGCCTGGAGCGATATTAATCGTATTAACTGCCTACGATAAATTCGATTATGCCAAGGAGGCTATTAACCTTGGTGTAATGGAGTATCTTAACAAGCCGTTTAACAAGCAGGTTGTAGTAGATGTAATTACGTCTGCCATAAGAGAGCTTGATATCAGGAAGGAGCGCCGCCGTCAGGAGCTTCAGACTAAGGAGCGTCTTGAGACGGTAATTCCTGTAATTGAGAACGGTTTCATATATTCCATTATTTTCCAGGAGAGGTTCGACGAGGATATTGAGAATTATAAGAACCTTCTTGGTCTGGAATGTGAGTACTGCTATATGATGAGTGTCGTATTCGGTGATGACCAGCAGGACAATCACATGACTAATAATGTAGGAAGCTCCATTAAAGCGCATAATTCATATAAGAAGGTGCGCGAGATTATGAAGGAGGCCTTCCCTGAGGCAATTATTGGTAGTGTAACTGGCAATAAAATTCCTGTTTTTGTTCCATATAGTAAGACACATATGGATTATAATGAGCGAACAGAGATTATTGAAAAATCGCGTGTGACTGCGCGCCACATGAGAAACGCCACAGAGATTACATATCGTATTGGTATTGGTAATGTGGTTAAGCTCCGTAACAGCTTATCATCATATGACAGTGGTCTTAAGGCACTTTATTCAACTAACGGAACCGTTGCACATGCCGACGACCTATCAAAAGCCGAACCATAGGAAGAGAGATAGCGTCCACAGACTTGGTTAGAGATATGCTTCCGCGGTTTTCATGGCAATGTGGATGAATGTATCATGGAATCGGACAGCTTCTATAGCTGGATG
>JAZLFL010000081.1:0-2192 GCA_045615825.1 Lachnospiraceae bacterium | reverse complement strand
GTCGCATGTATATTTAATTATTAAGGAGATTTATCATGGCAAGACGTAGAATTATTGCCGGTAACTGGAAGATGAACAAGACTCCCAGCGAGGCTGTTGAATTATGTGCAACATTAAAGGACTTGGTTAAGAACGACGCAGTAGATGTTGTTTATTGTGTTCCCGCAATCGATATAGTTCCCGTAGCGGAAGCTGTTAAGGGTACTAATGTTCGTGTTGGCGCAGAGAACTTCTATATTGAAGATAAGGGTGCTTTCACAGGTGAGATTTCAGCTCCCATGCTTAAGGATGCAGGCGTTGAATATATTATCATCGGACATTCCGAGAGAAGAGATATCTTCGGTGAGAACGACATTCTTATCAATCAGAAGGTTAAGAAAGCTTTTGCAGCTGATCTTAAGCCTATTCTGTGCTGCGGCGAATCATTGGCACTTCGTAAGGCAGGCACATATAAGGAGTGGATTGAGAGACAGATTACATGGGATCTTGACGGAATTACAGCTGATCAGGTTAAGAATCTTGTTATTGCTTACGAGCCTATCTGGGCTATCGGAACAGGCGAGACAGCTACAGCCGATCAGGCAGAAGAAGTTTGCAAGCTTATTCGTGATCTCATCGCTAAGATGTATGACGCAGATACAGCTGAAGCAGTTCGCATCCAGTACGGCGGATCAATGAATGCCGGTAATGCAGCCGAGCTTCTTTCCAAGCGCGATATTGACGGTGGACTTAGCGGCGGCGCTTCACTTAAGCCTGATTTCGGTCAGATCGTTAATGCATAATAGCAAAATTGTCTGTTAATTATTGACAATTTAACAGTTTGAAATGATGTAAAAGAGAGTCTATTTTGTATGAAATGCATAATAGATTCTCTTTTTTATTAATCTTGAAAAGATGGAATTAATTTATTAACACTTTTTGCTACTTTATGCATTATAGGAAGCTGAAAGCGCCAGAAGCACAGGCTTCCCAGGTGAGACTTTGTACACATTGTTAATGCATAATAAACACACAATCCTTTTTTAGTCTGCTAGAATCCACATGAATTTCCACCCAAAATCACCACTCACTACTATTGTTATTACCACCAGCAATATCTTTTTTAATTGACATTACAGCAAAGCTGTACTACAATCAAGTAAAGCAATGCTGTAGGAGAATGTAAGATGAATGATATTACAATAGAAATAAATGAAAATGAAACAGAGGCACAACGCCTCGGAAGAATGGTTAAGTATTTGAGACTATCTACAGGAATGAAGCGAGAAGATTTTGCTAATTATTTTCATATTCCCCTTGGTACTGTGCGCGATTGGGAACAGGGAAAACGTAAGATGCCGGAGTATGTATACGAATTGATTGAGTATAAGGCATCTAAGGAATTATTAAAGGAGAAGGAGGAGAAGATGGATGGAAAAAACAAATGAGATTGTATTATTTGAAACGGAAGATAGGTCAATTACACTATCTGTACCCGTTGAACATGAGACAGTATGGCTGAATAGAAGTCAAATGGCAGAATTGTTTGGCAGAGATGTTAAGACCATTGGTAAGCATATTAATAATGCTTTGAAAGAGGAATTAGATACTCAAGTGGTTGTCGCAAAAATTGCGACAACCACTAAGCACGGAGCTATAGAAGATAAAACTCAAACACATATGGTTGAACATTATAATCTTGATGTCATTATTTCCGTCGGTTACAGAGTGAAATCTAAGCGAGGAGTGGAATTCCGTAAGTGGGCTAATTCTATATTAAAGAAATACATAATTGATGGATATGCTATAAATGAAAAGCGTTTACAAGCACTTGAGAAGACTGTCGATATCCAGACAAGAATGATAGCTGACGCATTAGATATAGAAGAGGCAGATGTGCTAAGAGCAGTAAATGAATATACAGAGGCATTGCTTCTTCTTGATAAGTACGATCACCAGGCTTTAGAAAAACCAGATGGAGCTGTTCCGGTTTATAAGATCACATATGAAGACTGTAAAGAGATGGTCGGCAAAATGAGAGATTCCTTTGAAACTGATGTATTTGGGGTTGAGAAGGAAGCAGGCAAAGTTGCAGGTATTATAGCGGCAGTTTATCAGAGTGTTTTTGGAGAGGATGCGTATCCATCTATAGAAGAAAAGGCAGCAAATTTGCTTTATTTCATGATTAAGGATCATCCATATGCAGATGGATG
>JAZLFL010000080.1:0-5570 GCA_045615825.1 Lachnospiraceae bacterium | reverse complement strand
AAGAAATCATTAAGCTCGATTTCAAACATAGCTTTTCCTTCCTCTTTTATCATCTTTCGATGGATTGTGGAATCTGTCCCACCCTGCTTACTAAGTCTAGTATACTGTAAGGTGCCCCTGCCCCAGGGATTTCTCATCTTTAAGAATACCTGTCCATTATTTGCCTCACGGTATCCAAAGAGTGTATATGCATGCCTTTCGACAATTCCCTCTCTGCCCTGTTCATGGTTAAGACCATCTCCGGCAGCTTTTATAAAGGATGTGCTGCCACATGTTATTACGCCTCTTTTTAGCTCTTCCTTAAAAATAGCTGCCAGGGTACGCGCCCTCTTAGAATACTTAGGCCGTCCTTCTGATGTAAAAGAATAGCTTTCATGCTCAAAGCTATTATCAATCCTATCACATGCTGCCTCAAGCTTAGTTGCCATTCCAGCAATGATTTCCATGAAGCTTTTTTCAGTGAAGGTTGGGGCATTATTATAGTATTTCAGTTTTACTTCTTTATAGAGTTCCGCGTAACTCTTATCGTCCTTGCCCCTTGACCAGTTCTTAATATCTAAAAGTGTATCTTTAATATTTTCAATAGTAAGTGCCCTGTACGCGTTAGTCTTTTTCTCTCCTTCATCGGACTTATATGTTCGGCTATAGCGTCTAATAAGCTCCTCTTTTAACTGTTTCTGGATTTTATCCTGAATATACTTCTCTTGTTCACCGAAGCCATTTCCTCGCTCACCTGCCTTGGCGCCTCTCCACATTTTACTGTAGTCACTTCCCATATTATCCACGGTGATAGGTTCCATTCTGGTTGACTTGAACCTCTGGCCTGTAATATTGAAAAGAGCATCCCCTTCCTCGCCACTCGCAATTATCGCAATAGTATATTTAAAATAGTCTGGCGCACGATCCCCCCCCGTATATCTCGATTCCAGGGATTTGCCCTCTGACTTTTCATAATCATAAATAAGCTTTTTTTGTCCATCTTTAAGTATATACTGCCCGATTTCATAGCGGAGTTGACCATATGCCTTTTCTATAAGCTGCACCCATAGGGCATTCTTGGCATAGAGATCTTCAAACGGTTCATTATCATATGAGAATATAAAGGTCTTTTTAGATACAGGAACAGTCATGGAATGGAACTTTACCAGTACATATTCTCCCTTATCCTCGAACATATTTTTAATATGCTGAGGATTATTTTTTACAATTGCAGTTAGAGCTGTCAGCAAATAACAGTCACCAACAAATCCCTGTTTTATATCGGTTTCGCACGGTTCATGATCAAATATTTTTTCGTTTGTTCTGTCCTTAAGCTTCACACGGATATTTGTAGTTAGATGGCCATATTCGTTGAGGAGTGCAATCTTACTAATTTTCACATTCAAATCGTCAGCATATTCACAATCTCTTATAATCTGTTTTCTTTTTTGTTCCTCTTTTTTTCTCTGCTTATCAGAAGTTTTTTCTACCTGCTTCTCAGTTTGAATATTCTCAGTCTGGATATTATCTATATGGATATTATCTGTACGGATACTATCTGTACGGATATTCTCATCCTGTATTATTTGCTCATTTTCCACTATCTGGTTTACCGGCTGGCTGTCCTCTATGGCAATTCCATCCTGTATAACCTCCTGATTCATTTCGCTAAAGTCTACTCCTCTAAGCGCACCGCGATAAAATACTTCAGTCGGGCTCAGTTTCCCTTCTCCAAATTTCTTAACTACATCACCGTACCTTTTTTTCTTGAACTTGATTATTCTATCACCTTCAATTATCCAATCGTTCTTTCCTACTACGATTGCCTCCTCTTTTTTAGTACGTTTCTTCATAAGCTTAACATTTTGCTTAAGAAGCTTCTTCTGTTCTTCCGTCATAAGGCCCGAAAAAAGTCTGCTCATAATATCAGGGTCCATGCCCATAATACGCTTGGCAACCTCTCTATCCGCTATAAGTCCGCTGGAAGATACCGTATGATTCATTTCTGCAATGCAAGCCCGCACTCCATTAAGATCAATTACAATATCATCAACTCTATAGCCACCTTTTTCATCATGCTGTGGCACAAGCTTAAAGTAAAATTGTTCTACCTTGAACCTTATACCCAAAATCTCTTCTAAGTTATGTATCTTCTGCAATTTAGCAAGTGCTTCAGGCTTATAGCCGAATAGCAGATTCATAGTTCTATCCAGCTTCTGATATCCTTTAAGATTCTTATTCTCTGTCTTTAATTTCAGAGAATCATCATCATTAACGAATTCCTTACTAATAACAACATCTGATATTCCAAGATAATCAGCCATTCGACTTATTGCCACTTCGGTCTTGGCCTGATTCATATCTGTAACCTCAGAATATATATATTCATCAGTCTTATAATCTATATCATTGGATCTTGCATATAATATGGCATCCTGCCAGTTATCAAGCGTTACAGCCTCCGGTCTTTCTTGCCTGATTCTCTTAATAGCAGCAGGAAGATTCTTCTTCTCCATGCAGGTTACGGAATATATCTCCCTGACAAAATCAAGACGTACCTTAGCAAGCCCCTTAGACTTACTACCATTCTTTTTCTCATATTCTTCGCAATATGATATAAGCTCGTCGTACTTCTGATTAAGGTTGCTAAGACTGTTGCTTAACTTATCCTCTTCTAATGGCATGGACATATCAAGCAAAGTCTCAATAGAATTAGCGGCAGTCTTAATATTACTCATCAACGTACTGTCACCTAAAAGCTTCCTATTCTGCTTAAGCTCCAGGTCTTCAAGCACTGCCTTCCTGTTACGCCTTACTACTGCCTGTCTCTTACGAGTAATATCAATTTCAGGCAGATTGTCCTTAGCAATATCATAGAGCAAAAAGCCATTATCAAGTTGCTTATATGTCGAGCCCGCTATTTCACCCTTTTTGACTATATTAGCCTCATCATTGGGATCAATCTTGCGCTCAACTATTTTATTCCCATCATATTTAAATGTATCTTTTACTTCAGATTGAATTACTTTTGAATCTTCCATAAGCTTTTCTCCTTATGACTGCATTAATCTTTCAATTTCATATACGATTCTGTCCACCTCTGGAGCTAAGCCCTCTTTAATCACAGCAATTGGCTCCACTAACACGTAGGCATCTCCTGACTTCTCAGTCTTATATGCAGTAAGTTCATATCCAACACAGGAACCGTCCTCATAAAGCTTGGAGTAAACAAGACATATCTCCTCTTCATCAGACTCTACATATAATCTTGGAGTTGCATAATCCTCATATTCGTATCTGTAATTCAGACTTCTATTATCTAATTCCTCTAGCACATTCTGCCAGCGAATATCATAGTTATATGTGTCCATATTCGCCAGCTCTTCCTCGTCAAGGTAATCAAGAATCGGATTCACATCCATAAGCTCGGCACTACCTGCACCTTCCATCATATCCTCTACCAGCGCCTCAAGTTCATCATCTATGTCAAACCTAAGCACCTTCTTACCCATTAGGGGATTCTGCACTATCGTAAGAAGCGCCTGAAAAATCAGTGCAATCTCTTTTCCCGGCTCTCCCAGCATATATATATCCTTAACGGTTACCTCATCTTCCGCGTTCTCGACTACAATTACGCCATAGTCATTCCCATAGAAAATACTGCATTCGTCAAGGACATCCCCCTCTTCAATAAGCTCTCTCAAACGGGAATTGCCCATAATCTTCTCATCAACCTCATCCATAAGTAATAATGATGAAAGCTTGTCAATCTCACTCTCTGATGCAGGTTCTGACTCGAACACCTTCGCATTATACAGGGTTCTTATCAGGTAACTTAATTCAGCCATTTTTCTACCTCTCAGCTATACCGCCTGCCCGCAGTATATCAATAATCTATCTCACACTTTCCTTCAATGTCTTCATACTCACTGTATCCAACAAAATACTGAGTAATCACATCATTCGCTCTCTCCGCAAGCGCTGTAACCTCTATCGCCTCCGAGTCCTTAAGTATATTAGCCGCCCTGGAACAGAGTTCATTAAGCAACACAAAGGGTATCTTACGATTCTTACCATAATTTTTCAGTACCGTCAGCTTCCTGTCACCCTCATAGTTAATCTCAGTAAGCAAGAGCCCCTCAGGCTCCTTCGCGCTTCCAGCAATAAAGCTAAGCCTCCTGTCATATGCTCGTATATCCACCCTATCAGGGTCGCCTTCACTATATGCCTTACGATTAACATTCTTTATAATTGTAGCAGTCTCATTGTCCGTAAGCTCATCAAGAGAATATACCTCGATAATCGAATCTCTAGTCAGTTCCTCCCTTTCCAGGTATGTATGTAAAAACTGACTGCGACTAATCTCATACCTTCGCTTATCAGTCCCATCTAATGTGAACTGGCTGTCCACAAGGGCATTCATTATATCGTAGCGATTTCTGTTAGGTATGTTAAAGCTTATATGCCGTATATCCGACTTAATCATCACATCAATAAGGCTGTTAAGCAGAGCCTGATATGCTTCTTCTACGATTCTGTCATCGGCACACTGAAGGCTAAGTATCTCTGCCTCTCCCTCGTCATTGCCTCTCTTATGTATCCTGAATAAGAGCACTGCCTCTGCTCTGATAGTATCTTTGCCAAGGCCCGAATATGCGCCAATTCCCAGCAGACCATCATTATTATAGTCCGGTTGTCTTCCTGGCCAAAAGCACTCAAAATCCTTCGCATTATTTTTCTTAATTCCACCTACAATCATACGTGCAATATCCCCATAGTAATATTTGATATCCTACTACTAATCTTAATAAAAACAGCTCATCCGTGCAAGCATAGTCTATTCTATTTTATGCTAATTCATCACTGTTTTGTGGCGATAAAATAATCTTTCCATAACGCAAAAAGGTTATGCCATATGGCATAACCTTTACAAATAGCCTGAAGCCGAATTAAATAGGGCTATCAATATGAAAAAGTCTTCAAAAACCTTTTGAGTCTTTCGCTTCTAGGCGCATCAAATATTTCACTCGGCGTTCCCTCTTCTATGATTTTGCCACCATCCACAAATACAACTCTGTCTGCCACAGCTTTTGCAAAAGACATCTCATGAGTAACAATGACCATCGTTCTACCTTCATGTGCAAGCGATAAAATCAACTCTAACACCTCTTTAACCATTTCTGGATCTAGGGCTGCCGTCACTTCATCAAAAAGCAAAATATCCGGATGAATCATCAATGCTCTAATTATCGCAACCCTCTGTTTTTGTCCTCCTGAAAGTTGTCTTGGATAATTATCTTTCTTTGCGCTGAGCCCAATTCTTTCAAGCAATTCAAGTGCCTCAGCTATAACTTCATCCTTTTTTCTTTTTTGTACTATCATAGGTGCCATTACAATGTTCTGTAGTATAGTCTTATGAGGAAATAAATCATAACTTTGAAAAACCATACCAATTTTTTCTCTTGTTTTGCTCTGGTCTTTCTTATTTGGATTTATAACCTCCTCTCCAAGACGAACCTTTCCTTCCTGAATTTCTTCTAGTCCATTTAGGCATCTTAAAAATGTACTTTTTCCGCATCCTGATGGTCCAA
>JAZLFL010000079.1:0-4110 GCA_045615825.1 Lachnospiraceae bacterium | reverse complement strand
TCAACGCCATATGCAATTGACTGATCAATATGGAAGTGAATATCAGGAGTATGACGAAGGTTTAACTTGTCAGCCAGGCACTTACGGATATATCCGCTTGCACTTGTAAGTCCCTTAAGGGCTTTATCAGCTGCTTCCTCGTCGCCAAGTACGCTGATATAAGCCCCACAGTTCTTAAGGTCAGGAGCCACATTGACTGCAACTACTGATGTGAACTCAGGAACTCTTGGATCCTTAATCTCACTTCTTATTATCTCGGCGAGAGCTTTAAGCACCTCACCGTTAACTATTGTATTCTTAATACTATTCTTACGCATATTACCTTGGTACCTCTACCATGATGTAAGCCTCTACGATATCAAGCTCCTGCATCTGATCGTAACCATCGAATACAAGACCACATTCGTATCCAGCCTTAACTTCCTTAACATCATCCTTGAATCTCTTGAGTGATGCAAGATCGCCTTCGTATACCTGTTCCTCGCCACGCATGATACGTACCTTACATCCTCTCTGGAAGAGACCGTCTGTTACGTATGAACCTGCGATGTTACCAATAGCAGATGCCTTGAAGATCTGACGAACCTCGGCATGACCGATAATCTTCTCCTCGAATACAGGATCAAGCATACCCTTCATAGCTGCCTCAACATCATCAATTGCCTGGTAAATTACCTTGTAGAGACGGACGTCAACGCCTTCTCTCTCAGCTGTATCCTTAGCTGTAGCGTCAATCTTAACGTTAAATCCGATGATGATTGCATTAGATGCCGCTGCGAGTGATACATCGGACTCGTTAATGGCACCAACACCACCATGGATACACTTAACAACAACTTCCTCATTAGAAAGCTTTGTAAGTGACTGCTTAACTGCTTCAACAGAACCCTGAACGTCTGCCTTAACAATAATATCAAGTTCCTTAAGGTTACCCTCCTGAATCTGAGCGAATACATCATCAAGACTCATCTTAGACTTAGTCTCCTCAAGCTTCTTAGCCTTGTTCTGAGCGATGAATGTCTCAGCGAACTGCTTAGCAGTCTTATCTGAATCATGAGCGATAATTACTTCACCAGCGTTAGGAACGTGATTAAGACCTAAGATCTCAACTGGGATTGAAGGGCCAGCTTCCTTAACACGTCTTCCCTTGTCATCAATCATGGCACGTACCTTACCAGAGCTTGCTCCTGCTGATACGAAATCACCAACCTTAAGTGTTCCCTTCTGTACAAGTACTGTAGCTACTGGACCACGTCCCTTATCAAGCTCAGCCTCAATTACAAGACCTCTTGCCTTTCTCTTAGGGTTAGCCTTAAGTTCAAGCACATCTGCTGTAAGAAGTACCATGTCAAGAAGGTCCTTAATACCCTCACCACTCTTAGCTGATACTGGTACGAATACTGTGCTACCACCCCAGTCCTCTGAGATAAGCTCGTACTCTGTAAGCTCCTGCTTAACCTTCTCGATATTAGCAGATGGCTTATCAATCTTATTAACAGCTACGATTATTTCAATTCCGGCAGCCTTGGCATGGTTAATAGCCTCAACTGTCTGTGGCATTACACCATCATCAGCAGCAACTACTAAGATTGCGATATCTGTAGAATTAGCACCACGCATTCTCATTGCTGTGAAGGCCTCATGACCTGGTGTATCAAGGAATGTAATCTTACGATCGCCAACCTTAACTGTATAAGCACCGATATGCTGTGTGATACCACCGGCCTCTCTGTCTGTTACATTAGTCTTTCTGATAGCATCAAGGAGGGATGTCTTACCATGGTCAACGTGACCCATTACACAGATAACAGGAGCTCTTTCTACAAGTGACTCCTCTGCCTCCTCGTCCTCCTTAAGAAGCTCCTCGATAACATCAACCTTAACCTCCTGCTCGCACATAATATCGAACTCGATAGCGATGTTCTCAGCTTCTTCATAAGTAAGTTCCTGGTTAACAGTAACCATCTGACCCTGAAGGAATAACTTCTTGATGATTGCAGATGGCTGCATCTTCATCTTATCAGCAAGCTCCTTAATGGTAAGAGTCTCTGGAATTGTAATTACCTTGATCTCCTCTACTGGTTCTTCCTTCTTCTCTGGCTTAATGAATCTGCCAGCCTTATTCTGGTTCTTGATTGGTGCATCTTCATAGAGTGCATCCTTCTTGGAACGCTTGTTGTCCTTGGCCTGATTCTGTCTTCTCTGATCTGCCTGGTTGTTTGGCTTGCTGCCTGGCATATTTGGTGCTGCAAATGCTCTGCCCCCTGCCTGACCTGGGCGATCCTGTCTGAATCCATTTCCCTGTCTTGAATCTCTGTTCTGATTCCTGTCATTACCGCCATTAAACCTGTTATTATTCTGGCGATCGTTGTTACCGTTCCCGTTATTACGGAAATTGCCCTGATTTTGGCGATCCCCATTCGAATTGTCTCTATTATTCCTGCGGTCTGCCTGACCTCCCTGCTTGTTCTGGTTGTATCTGTTTCCGCCATTATTTCTATCTCCTGAATCTGTATTCTGTGGAGCAGCTGTTACTACTGGCTCTACTACAGGTTCCTCTACAACTGGCTTTGGTGCTTCTACTACTTCTGGCTCAGTTGGCTGAATGAACTTCTTCATTACCTTGCCTGTTGCCTTGTTAATCATCTCGTCTGGAGCAAGTTGAATAGGCTTAACTGGCTGAACAGGTGTATGAGCCTGCTGTCCCTGCACTGGTCTGCGTCCATTATTACCATACTGGCTGTTATTCATTGGTGGACGTCCGCCTGGCATCTTTGAATTGTTAGGATTGCTAACGAAGATGATATTCTTCTTTTTCTTCTTAGGTGCCTCACCCTCTGGTGCCTTCTTAGGTGCAGCCTTTGGTGCTGGTGCATCAGCCTTTGGTGCTTCCTTCTTAGGCTCTGTGACTGGTGCCTCAGCCTTTGGCTCTTCCTTCTTAGGTTCAGCAGCTGGTGCAGCCTTTACATACTTTGCCTTAACGATAGCAATATGCTCATCTTCTATTCCAGAAGCTGCAGCCTTAATCTCAAAGCCCTTCTCCTGAAGTAAAGCTACTATTTCTTTGCTCTGTATTCCAAGCTCCTTAGCGAGCTCATGTACTTTCATTTTAGCCATATACTCTCCTCTATCTACTCTCAAGCAGTTTCATTATGGATTTAGCAAATCCTTCATCAGTTACCGCTAACACTGCTCTTAATTCCTTGCCCATTCCATGTCCAAGTTCTTCCTTGGTCGCATATTCGTAATATGGAACCTTATAAAATGTGCAGGAGTTCTTAAAAGCTTTCTTCGTATTGTCAGAAGCATCCTCTCCCACAATAACTAATTTTGCACTGCCTTCTTTAATTGCTTTATCCGCGCTGAATTCTCCACTCACCACATTACGTGATCTTGTGGCTAACCCAAGCATCGACAATACTCTGTCATTCATGGATATCAAATTCCTTAACTAACTGCTCGTATACTTCGTTTGAAACATGCATCTTGAATGTTCTGTCAAGACCTCTGTGTTTGACAAGTGACTTAATGCAATCACTTTTCCCACATACATATGCGCCTCGACCATTCATCTTACCGGTACAATCCAGGACTATATTGGAATCCATCTTCACTATTCTGATGAGCTCGCTTTTAACTCTCATCTGTCTGCAGCTTACACACTGCCTTTCTGGAATTCTTCTCTCCATTCCTGGCTCCTTAATGAGGATTATTCCTCGTCCTCTACATATTCTCCATCGAAGTTTTCATCGTACTCGTACTCGTCATCATCATACTCATCCATGTAATCCTCATAACGGAATCCTGGAGCATCCTTAGCCTGAGTCTCGCTCTTGATATCGATCTTGTAACCTGTAAGTCTTGCTGCAAGTCTTGCATTCTGACCTTCCTTACCGATTGCAAGTGATAACTGATAATCTGGAACTACAACCTTAGCTGTCTTCTCATCTGGATCAGCGAATACTGCAACGATCTTAGCTGGAGAAAGAGCATTCTGGATAAGGTTACCAGGGTTCTCATCCCAGCAAACGATATCAATCTTCTCGCCTCTAAGCTCATCAACGATTGAGTTTACACGGCTACCATTCATACCAACACATGCTCCTACTG
>JAZLFL010000078.1:0-2113 GCA_045615825.1 Lachnospiraceae bacterium | reverse complement strand
GTACCTTTGTACTGGAACCGATGTGTGAGCTTGCACCATTCAAACGTCACCCGGTTCTTGGTAAGACTATGAAGCAGCTGCTAGATGCGTTGTATGCATAATATCATCAAATATTAAAAAGCTCGAATGCAGTTGCATCCGAGCTTTTAATAATATCTAATCATAACTGGCAGGATTACTTATCCACGCCTGGTTCAAACATTGTAGCTGTTCCACCATAGAGTGATGCATGATACATAGGTACCAGGCTGTCATAAGGATGGAAGTATACATAGTTCGATGTACAGTTGATGTCCTTGTAGATACCGGAAGATACAAGCTCGGATGCACCGCCTTCGATAGTGGTGCGGTAGATTCCGGCATCCTCACTTGAAGAATCCTTCTGATAGAAGATCATTCCGTTATATACATTGAAGTTATCAACACGGTCAGCTGTAATCGCGTAATCATCGCCTGTTGATGGGATGTAGCGGTGAAGCTGATAATTGGTCTCTAGATCCATATAGTAGATATCGCCGTTATATAATACAGCATTATACATATTATGAGGGTAGACCATCGAAGAACTCTCAGTTGCTGTATCGAATACATACAGATACATATCCTTATCAGTATTGCCGTAGTAGATTCTGCCGCTGTTAACTGAAGCAGGAGATATCATGGCATTAATTACTGTGTGATTGTTCTTCTTCTTAGTTGTCACGCAGTCAAGTACTGTACCGATTCCCTTTGTATAATGCTGATAGTAGAGGTTGTCGCCGCATAGCGCTGCAATTCCGACAGGGTCCTGAGTGTAGGAGATTGTCTTCGAACCGTTCTTCTTGATACTGTACATACCGGTTGCCTTACGGATATATCCAAGGCCGGAGCCTGTTGAGTCGCCTGAGAGAACATAATAGATTCTCTTCTTGTCGACATTAATGCTCTTAATGGCAGTATTGCTGATTCTCTTAATCTTAGTCTCATCAGGATTCATTGAATAGAGAGCTCCTCCATCATATCCGTTGGAGAAGTATACAGTTCCATCATATTCACAGAACAGACCGCCATTATTAAGATTGCCGGCTGTATTACCTACAACTGATGCATCATTAACTATATTGTCCTCATCTGATGAATTGCCTCGAAGCAGGAATATCAGCACTCCGGAAGCAATGAGGAATATGGCAATACAAATTATTACAAGAACTTTTCTAAGATTCATGAATATAACACCTCTTTGTCATACTGACTTAATTACCCTCCACCACAACATCATGTGTAGCCAGAATAATTAACCACAACCTAAGCTAATTATAGACGGATATTTTCTTGCTATCAAGTTGAACATATTATAAAATAAAACTAATTATATGTAGATTGGGAGACTATGCATGGATATACAGAATTACCGCCAGCAGATTAATGAACTTGATGAGAAAATCGTGGCATTATTAGAGCAGAGAATGGATGTCGCAGCTGGCATTGGCGAAGTGAAGAAGCAGAACGGATTACCAGCATTTGACCCTGCAAGGGAGCAGGAGAGAGTAGAGACAGTCAAGGGGCTTGCCGGCAACGAGGAGTATAAGGAATACATTGGCAGGATGTATGAGGCTATAATGGCCCAGACCCGCCAGATGGAGAAGGATCTGAAGGGCATCGAGTAAGACGCAGGCTGGAATATTAACATAAAGGATAGAACAATGAGAATCAACGAGCTGATAGTATACAAGGACTTTGATGATGATAAGCTGCTTAAGGACATGGCGTTCTTAATGGCTAATTATAATAACGAATATTACAACATTACAGATATGCAGTCACTTGCCTATGAGTGTATTCATTCACTTATAGAGATGGCTGGCAATCATGGCTTTTCAGGCAACCTCTGGCACTGTTATCTGACTAACCTCTTAGTGAATAACGAGAACAGCTACAGCCGCTCAACGGAGATCGTGGGAACGATTAATGGAACAATCAATGATGCAGTGCTTCATGACATTGTGATATTCAAGGAGCTCTTTGATTACGATTTCACAGATATGAGTAAGGCTCTTTCGCTTAGTGGCTTTGAGCTTATTCTTGATTATAAGGCTTCTAAGGAAGAGAGCAAGGTATATAACGAGAGAATCAG
>JAZLFL010000077.1:0-7695 GCA_045615825.1 Lachnospiraceae bacterium | reverse complement strand
AGAAGGTATCTGGAATGCCGCACACACTCCTTCCATAACCAAGGGTGTAATGATTGGACGCCCTATGATAGCCAACCCGGCGATATTCAGGGAGCTTGGCGGCGGCGAAGCCGCTTCTAAACAGGAGTTGCTCACATTTTTACACAGGCTTAAGGAAGATTATCTGGAGGAATTCGGTAATGATGTGAATGTGCTTCATAAGCTTAAGGAGGTATGGGTCTACATGGGACCATATCTTGACAGACGTGTGGGCGTGGACGATAAGGTCCTGAAGAAACTGATGAAGTCGAAGAGACTCAGTGAGTATGATATATATATGAAGGAAATTCTGCGTAAGCTTGATTAGGAGGAAACATGCTTAAGACACCGGTTATAGATGAGACAGTATTCGTTGCGGACGGCGCGAAGATAATTGGCAATGTGCATATTGGGAAGGATTGCGGTATCTGGTACAACGCAGTGATTCGTGCAGAGCATAATCCGATTGTGGTAGGCGAGGGAACCAATGTGCAGGATAATGCCGTGCTGCATCTGGATTACGGGTTCGACCTTAAGATTGGCAAAAATGTTACGATTGGGCATGGTGCCATAGTTCATGGATGTACAGTGGGGGATGACTGTATGATCGGAATGGGAAGCATCGTAATGAATGGAGCTGTTATCGGAAGTGGAAGTATAGTTGGTGCCGGTGCCGTTGTCACAGAAGGAACAGTGATTCCACCTAACTCGGTAGTAATCGGAACTCCTGGCAAGGTGGTTAAGCAGTGTGATGAGAAGGCAGCAGAATTAATCAGACTTAATGCAGCTCATTACGCAGAATTGGCGCATCAGTACAAGGCCGAGCTTGGCTGATTCATAACTTCCTCTTTAATCATGCCGTAGATCGCAAGATTGGTTGGGTCATCATAGTGCAGGCCGGTGTGATCCGTTGTCTCCACATCCAGGATGCCATTGAAGCCGTTGGAGATTAAGAAGTCATACAGATCTATGACGGTCACCTCATCGTCAGAGACAAACCCTGTATTATAAGTCTCAATATACTGATTCCTGAAGCCGCGCTTATATACAATACCGCGCTCATCAATTGGTCCGACATTAAGCTGGAAGGCGCGGTCGCAGTAATCGAAATTATTATAAATATCCTTATTCTTAGCCATATAGCGTGAAGGGTAATTCATCGCTCCACTTAGGTTATGGTATAAATCGTTGATGCCATACATATTGACGAAGGTATAATTCTTAATATGGCCAAGTCCCACATCATGACTGATTATATTCTTAACAGTCTTAACGGAATTATCATACGAATCCCTGGACAGTCGTCCACTCATCTCACCACTAAGTACCATCCACAAATCGCCATCCTTAAAGATGCCGGACATGTATTTGCCACCACCACTGACGGAAGTACTAACAGTCTCAATATCGTCAGTTCTCATGAATGAGCACAAAAGACCGCATACCCTGCTGTCGCCAATAATAATGAGACATCTCTCCCCATCATCATAAGCTTTCATCCCCTGCATACGACCGTATCTTGAGTAATATCTAAACAGTGATTCGCAATCAGAGCCAACAAGTGACACAATGTTGGGATTAGTCTTAGCGAAATACTCTGCATCGAAGTAGGTTCCATCAGGCATAAGTTGTTCTTCTGCCTGCGACTCGTCTCTATATGAAATTGCAAGAACCATAACAAGTATGGCTGTAATCAAATATTTCATCAGTTGTTTCATACATTTAATATTAGCTTAACCTTGCACAAAAATCATCCAGAAATTAAAACTGAGTTAGTCCCAACTATCCGAACTGTGATATAATGGCGATGGGATATCCCCTGCGGACACTATCACCCCCCGTCCCCTGCGGACATCCCATCGGACAAAAAGGAGAACATATGAAACTTAATGAACTTAAAGTTGGTAAGAGCGCAGAAGTCAAAGTTGTTGGCGGAGAAGGACACCTGCGACAGCACTTCTTAGACATGGGCCTTATACCAGGTGTGGAGGTCAAGGTAGTTAAGCTTGCACCAATGGGCGATCCAATGGAGATTGAGATCCATGGATATGAGCTGACACTCAGACTCGCCGACGCTGCACATATTGAGATTAATCCTATAGATACGACTAAGAAGGAAGAGACTAAGGAGAGGAAGAAGTTCCGTGACCATCCGGGTCTTGGTGAGGAAGGTAAGTTCCACTGCAAGCGTGATGAGCATCCTCTTCCGGATGAGACAACTCTTACCTTTGCCTTAGTAGGTAACCAGAACTGTGGTAAGACCACCCTGTTCAACCAGCTAACCGGTGCCAACCAGCATGTTGGTAACTTCCCGGGAGTTACAGTAGACAGGAAGGATGGCCCGATTAAGAATAATCCAAATACTCTGATTACAGATCTTCCGGGCATATATTCGATGTCGCCATACAGCAGCGAGGAGCTTGTATCCCGCGACTTTGTACTTAATGACAAGCCGAAGGCCATCATCAATATAGTCGATGCGACCAATATCGAGCGTAATCTGTACCTCACAATGCAGCTGCTTGAGATGGGAATTCCAATGGTTGTGGCTCTTAACATGATGGATGAGGTCATGGGCAATGGCGGTGCCATCGATGTCAATGGAATGGAGGAACTTCTTGGTGTACCGGTTGTACCAATCTCAGCTGCCAAGAATCAGGGTGTTCACGAGCTTGTGGACCACGCGATTCATATCGCGCACTATCAGGAGAAGCCACTCAGACAGGACTTCTGTGATGAGAACGATCATGACGGTGCAGTGCACAGATGCCTTCATGCCGTAATCCACTTAATTGAGGATCATGCCAGGAAAATTGATATCCCTGTGCGTTTCGCAGCCAGTAAGCTTATCGAGGGCGATGAGCTGATTCTTGAGAAGCTGCAGCTCGACCAGAATGAGAAGGAGATGCTTGAGCATATCATCATCCAGATGGAGAAGGAGCGTGGAATGGATAGAAGCGCTGCCATGGCTGATATGAGATTCTCTTATATCATGAAGGTCTGTGAAGAGACTGTTATCAAGCCCAAGGTGAGCAGGGAGCATCTTAGAAGCGAGAGAATTGATAAGATTCTTACGGGAAAATATACTGCGATTCCGGTGTTCGTACTTATAATGGTTGCTGTCTTCTTCCTAACGTTCAATGTAATCGGGGCATTTTTGCAGGGAATACTCGAGATGGGAGTGGAAGCACTGACGAATGCTACAGCCACAGTGCTTATGAAGGCTCAGGTTAATGAGTCACTGCAGAGTCTTATTATAGATGGAATATTCTCAGGAGTCGGAAGTGTACTTAGCTTCCTTCCTATTGTTGTAACACTGTTCTTCTTCTTATCGATTCTTGAAGACAGTGGATATATTGCGAGAGTAGCTTTCTTCATGGATAAGCTGCTTAGAAAGATTGGATTATCCGGCAAGAGTATTGTACCAATGCTTATAGGATTCGGATGTACGGTTCCTGCAGTTATGTCAACCAGAACGCTGCCTAGTGAACGTGACAGGAAGATGACAATTCTCCTGACACCATTCATGAGCTGTACAGCAAAGCTTCCGATCTATGCATTCTTTGTTGCGGCATTTTTCCCAGGTAAGGGCGGACTTATAATGTCCGGTCTGTACTTCCTTGGAATCCTAACAGGAATTGTGGTAGCGCTTCTGTATAAGAAGACAATCTTCAAGGGCGAGCCGGTTCCATTCGTTATGGAGCTTCCTAACTACAGACTTCCGGGAGTTAAGAATGTTGCACAGCTTCTCTGGGAGAAGGCTAAGGACTTCCTTCAGAAGGCATTCACAATTATCCTGATTGCGACAATTGCGGTATGGTTCTTACAGAGCTTCAACCTCCACTTCAATAAGGTGGCGGACTCTTCAGAGAGTATAATGGCAAGCTTAGCAGGATTAATTGCACCGATATTAGCTCCAATCGGACTTAATGACTGGAGAATTGTGACATCACTTATCTCAGGTGTAATGGCCAAGGAGAGTGTGGTATCGACAATGGAGATTCTGTTTGCCGGTAATGTAAGCTCAGTACTTAACAGCACGCAGGCAGCGTCACTTCTTGTATTCAGCTTAATCTATACACCATGTATCGCAGCAATTGCAGCCATCAAGAACGAGCTTGGAGGCAAGTGGGCGGCAGGTGTTGCATT
Source organism: Lachnospiraceae bacterium (assembly GCA_045615825.1). Taxonomy (GTDB): domain Bacteria; phylum Bacillota; class Clostridia; order Lachnospirales; family Lachnospiraceae; genus Colinaster. The sequence goes on along the minus strand of JAZLFL010000077.1, from coordinate 3,528 downwards.
ATGGCAGTGTGCTATTGCCTGGATTGTGGCATTCATTGTGAAATTGATATTCTAAAGAATGAGAATATGTGGAAGTGAAACATATATAAAAAAAAGCGGCTTAGGCCGCTTTTTTTAAATAATCGATATAATTTGATTAATTAGCACTTCTGTTTTTTATTCCAATAATGATTGCTGAGATAACTAAGACTATTGGGAAAACAGCCCCAACTAACAAACCAGCCTTAAGATTATCTCCTGCATTCTGTGTAACATATCCAACAACAGCAGGTCCAACAGAACCACCGAGATCACCTGCCATGGCAAGCAGAGCGAACATTGCTGTTCCACCAAGAGGAATAGTCTTTGATGAGATACTGATTGTACCAGGCCACATGATGGCTACTGAGAATCCACATATGATACAGCCGATGAGTCCAATAACAGGGAGGCTTGACATGGATGCTAACAGATAGCAGCATACACACAGAACACCGGAACCAATCATGAACTTAATCAGATCAATTTTCTCACCATATTTACCATAGAAGGTCCTGCATATACCCATTGATACTGCGAAGAGACACGGGCCTGCGATATCACCGACACTCTTACTAAGACCCAATGCTGCCTCAGCGTAAGCGCTTGCCCACTGTGCCATTGACAGCTCGCTGGCGCCCGCACACACCATCAGTACAATAGATATCCAGAACATCGGAATGCTGAACAGTTTCCCAATGGAATATCCCTCACCCTCTTCTGTTAGATGCTCGATAGGGCATGTCATGAAGTTGTAGATATTGTAGAGCGGGATAATCGCCCATAAGCAGGACATTATCCTCCAGCTGTCGACGCCGAATACCGCGAAGAACAGTGTTGAGATAAGAATTACTCCAACTGAACCCCAGCAGTAGAAGGAATGAAGTAAGCTCATGACACTTTCCTTATTGTCGAAAGGACATGCCTCGACGATTGGGCTTACCAATACCTCGATTAATCCGCTTCCTATTGCATATACCATTACGCTTATTATGATGCCGACGAATGGATTAGGAAGAATGGATGGAAGGGTTCCAAGTCCGATCAGGCCGGCAGCGGCGAATACCTCAGATGCCACAACGGTCTTCCTGTAACCAATGCTGTCAACGAATTTAGCGCAGAAAAGATCCACGACTAACTGTGTGAAAAAGAATACTGTTGAGATAAGTGCTACCTGTCCAAGAGGGATTCCAAGCTTATTATGGAATACCAGGAAAAGCAATGGCGCGAAGTTAGCGACAATCGCCTGTGTTATGAAGCCAAGGTAGCAGGCTATCAGAGTTTTCTTGTAGTTTTTCATGTTCTATCTCCTTGATGTATTAAGTATAACTACACAATATCGCAAATAGTATAAATTGGATAGAGGAAATATTATTGTCTCACCAACGCTACGGTAAAATCATTCACATTGGTACCAGTAGCACCGGTAATTATTAATCCATCCGTAAGCCTAAGTGCATTATAGGCATCATTATTCTGAAGCACATCATATATATTAATACCATTAGAATGCAGGGCAGTGGCTGTATTCCCATCGACATATCCACCTGCTGCGTCCGTTGGTCCGTCCGTTCCATCAGAACCGACTGAGAAGATGCATACATTATCAAGACCGGCTATACCCTCAGCTGCAGCAAGAGCAAGTTCCTGATTACGGCCACCTTTACCTTTACCTGTTAAGAGGACCACGGTCTCACCTCCGGCAATAAAAGCTTTTCCCTTAATAGTGGAAGCAGAAGATAAGTTAGAAGAATCCCATTCACTATCTGAGTAGGAATTTACGGAATTGTCCTCTGCATAGCTTCTTGCAATAGAAGCCATAAAAGATCCAGCTTCTTTAGCAACACAGGTCAATCTGTCGGTTAACATAACTGGTTCGTAGCCAAGAGATTTACAAGCATCTGCTGCCGCAGCACACAGATTTTTAACAGAGCCAGTGATTACAGTCTCCACATTATTTAAGATTTTAGGGGTCTCAATATGCATAAGCGCAGTGGCTTCCTTAGATAAGTTGATGCCATATTTATTAATTATTGCAAGAGCATCTTCAGAAGAAGTTGAATCGGGGTAAGCTGGCCCTGAAGCAATCATATCCAACGGATCACCAATAATATCACTTAGTACAATGCTGAATACATGGGCTGGTTCACACATCTTGGCAAATTTACCTCCCTTAACAGCGGACAGACGCTTTCGTATGGTATTTATCTCAGTAATATCAGCACTGCATCCAAGCAACTGAGCGGTGATATCTGCAAGTTCATCGCCACTGATTAATGGCTTTTCAAATAAGGCAGAACCACCTCCGGATAAAAGGAAAAGAACAGTATCTTTAGAACTCAATCCCTCTACAAGCTTAAGAGCCTCACTTGTTCCTAAGAAAGAATTCTCATCTGGTACTGGATGACCTGCTTCAAAACAGCGAATTCCAGGAATAGCTCCTTTAACATGGTCATACTTCGTTACGCATACACCACCATCAATATGTTCCCCCATAATGTCTGAAGCAGCCTTAGCCATTTGCCAGGCCGCCTTACCTGCAGCAACTACAATAAGTCTGCCTTCTTCGAAGCCACCTTCGGCCATTTTTTTATTAAGCGCCGAAGCTACAGCTTCATCAGGAAGCACACGAGCAATAGCTTCTTTAATAATTAAGTCTGCATCGTTTCTAAGTGACATAGGATTCTCCATTAATAATTTGCAAGTAATAAGACGTCATCATGAATATCAGGCAATACGACAATCTCATCAGAATTTATATATACACTTTAATTATATGATAAGCCCATACTTCCACGCTATCATGAATTTGTTATAATAAACCCATGAAGATAATTAACGCCAAAGTATTCGATATAGACAAATTCACAGAGAGGGAATTATGTATTCAGGAAGGTTACGTAACAGAAGAGTCCACCGATGATGTCATTATAGATGCGGCAGGTCTCGTAGCAATACCAGGACTTGTGGATATTCATCTTCATGGCGCCGCAGGCGCAGATTTATCAGATGGTAAAACTGACAGCATTCGAACCATGGCTGAATTCGAGGCGTCCAGAGGTATAGCAGCGATCTGTCCAGCCACTATGACATATCCAGAGGAGAAGCTACTTCAGATAATGCAGGCAGCAAAGGAGTATACGAACACGGAACAGCAGAAAGTTAAGCAACAGGCGCAGGCCGGGCAGGCATCTAAGCCCCGGGCCGAACTGATCGGCATTAACCTCGAGGGTCCTTTCATTAATAAGAAGAAGGCCGGCGCTCAGAATACTGATTATATAATTCCGGCAGATGCGGAGCTTGTAGATAAGCTTCAGGACGCGTCAGGTAACTTAATCAAACTTATTGACATTGCCCCGGAGTGTGAAGGCAATATGGACTTCATTAAGAATTACGAAGGTCCGGCCCATATCTCACTTGCACACACAACCTGCGATTATGATACAGCGAAAGAGGCACTTAATAATGGTGCTGATCATGTAACGCATCTGTTCAATGCTATGCCGGGAC